>NZ_JBHWYR010000005.1:0-159270 GCF_042728695.1 Bacillus sp. NPDC060175 | reverse complement strand
AGGTTGTTTTTTAAAATAGATATTTAAAAATACAGCTGAACAAAATGGAGTAGCAAATGCGAATCCAAATAGAATCCTTCTTTTCCAATTCATCGTTTGATCAAAAGAGTAGCGTTTTAATAAATATAAGATGAAAAGTATACCTAGTATAATAAGTGAAACGAACAAAGTGGTTCCAGGGATGCTAAAAGCTGGGCTTAATTGTTCGATATTCTTCCCGAAGATTAAAATGAAAGTCGAAACAAGTGCATCGATTCCAAACTGTATAGCAAGAAGTAAACTAATAGAAAATCCAATTAAAGAAGTTTTTTCTAGCTTTGTTTGGGTTGGTGAAGCTGATATAAGTTCATCGCAATAAGATTGTAAATCATCTCCAAAGATGTCGTAAGCATTTTTATTTTCTGTTTGTGCTTCGATAAGATGATCTAATATTTCTAGTAAAAGTTCCTCCATTTGTTGCGCGGGTACGTTAGATAATCGAAGATATACTAACATATCACCGTAAGCAGATTCGTTTTCAGTTGTTAGAAGTTCTCGTTTTTTATTGTTCAATTCAACCATATCTTTCGCCTTCATCCCTATCACTCCCCTTGTAATAAGTTGTTTACCGTCGTTGAAACCATTCCCCAGCTTTTTTTAAATTCTTCAAGCTGTTCTAATCCTTTATCAGTTACGTGATAATATTTTCGCTTTGGTCCAAGAGAGGAAGCCTTTAATGTACCTTCAATAAGTTTTTCTTTTTGCATGCGTAACAATAAAGGATAGATGCTTCCTTCACTTACGAATGTAAAGCCGTATTTATTTAATTTTGTACTTAGTTCATATCCGTACACTTCTTCTTGTGAAATGATATATAGAATGCAACCTTCTAGTATACCTTTTAACATTTGACTGTGCATGATTTCACCACCTTTTATCCAGGTAACTTGCCTTGCAAGGTAGCTGTTATCCAAATTATAACATTCAGTAACTTGCAACGCAAGTTACTGAAGTGGAAAACTTTAATGTGTGTTAATTTTTCTTTGTTTCCCATACTAACGAGAGGAGGGAAGTATATGAAACCGTTTATGCCAAAACTCGTTTACTTTGAACCGAGGGCACTCGAATATCCGCTTGGAAAAGAGCTGTATGAGAAATTTACGAAGATGGGATTAGAAATTCGTGAAACGACATCACATAATCAAATTAGAAATTTACCAGGCGAAAATGATTTGCAAAAGTATCGTAATGCAAAGGCGACACTTGTCGTTGGGGTGAGGAAGACGCTAAAGTTTGATACGTCAAAACCGTCAGCTGAATATGCAATCCCGCTTGCAACAGGGTGTATGGGACATTGTCATTATTGTTATTTGCAAACGACACTTGGGAGTAAACCTTACGTAAGGGTGTATGTGAATTTAGATGAAATATTTGAGAAGGCAAAGCAATATATGGATGAAAGGGCCCCTGAAATAACAAGATTTGAAGCGGCGTGTACATCAGACATTGTTGGAATTGATCATTTAACACATGCATTAAAGCGGGCGATAGAGTTCATCGGAGAAAGTGAATATGGACGTTTACGTTTCGTTACGAAATATTCACACGTCAATCATTTATTAGATGCAAAGCATAATGGGAAAACACGTTTTCGATTTAGCATTAATTCACGTTATGTGATTAAAAATTTTGAGCCGGGGACATCACCGTTTGAAAAGCGAATTGAGGCGGCACGTAAAGTAGCAGGAGCTAATTATCCACTTGGCTTTATTGTTGCACCAATTTATATGCATGAAGGGTGGGAAGAAGGATACCATGAATTATTTGAGCGCTTGTACAATGAGTTGAAAGATATGGTGATACCAAATTTAACATTTGAATTAATTCAACATCGTTTTACGAAACCAGCCAAAAAAGTTATTCAAGAGCGTTATCCGAATACGAAACTTGAAATGGATGAAGAGAAGCGGAAATATAAATGGGGACGATACGGTATTGGGAAATATGTATATCAAAAGGGTGATGCAGAAGTGCTGGAGGCAACAATAAGAAGTTATATACATGAGTATTTTCCTGATGCAGAAATTCAATATTTTACATAAGGGGAATCTGTATGCGAATATGGATTCTTTTTTTGTTTTATATATTTAGGCTCGTTTCCACCTTGTCACGTTATTCTTTCTGGTGTATCATTTTATTGATTGCTTCGTACGGAATAAGCAAAATGAAATTGGATGGAGGAAACCGATGCCTACCCCTAGTATGGAAGATTATATTGAACAAATTTATTTGTTGATTGATGAAAAGGGTTATGCCCGTGTATCTGATATTGCTGAAGCGCTTAGTGTACATCCATCCTCTGTAACAAAAATGGTACAAAAATTAGACAAAGACGAATATCTAATTTATGAAAAATATAGAGGGCTTGTATTAACATCAAAAGGTAAAAAAATCGGAGAACGTCTCGTATATCGTCATGAATTGTTAGAACAGTTTATGCGCATTATCGGTGTGGATGAAAGCAAAATTTATAATGATGTAGAAGGAATTGAACATCATTTAAGTTGGGAATCAATTGACCGTATCGGTGATTTAGTACAATACTTTGAACAAGATAAAGTTCGAGTAGAAACACTTCGTGGTGTTCAAAAAGCAAATGAAGAGAAAAGTAATTAAGGGGAACGTGTGGCGTTTCCTTTTTTATTTCAATCGAAAAGGACGGGAGAATAATGAAAGCAATTATTTTTGATTTTGATGGATTAATTGTGGACACAGAAACAATATGGTTTCACTCTTTCAGAGATGCTGTTCGTGAATACGGCGGCGAGTTACCTTTAGGGGAGTTTGCAAAATGTATTGGAACGACAGATGAAGTGCTTTATGCATATTTAAAAGAGCAATTAAAAGAAAAATTTAACGAGCATGCATTAAAGGAAAAAGTAACAACTTTACATAAAGAGAAAATGAAAATACCAAAAGCGCGTGATGGGGTAAAAGAATATTTAGAAGAAGCGAAAGAACTTGGATTGAAAATCGCATTAGCCTCTAGTTCATCTAGGGAGTGGGTCGTTCGTTTTTTAGAAGAGCTACAAATTAGAGATTATTTTGAAGTGATTAAAACGAGAGAAGATGTAGAGAAGGTAAAACCAGATCCAGCCCTTTATAAAGTTGCGATAGAAGAATTAGGAATTGAACTGTCAGAAGCTGTTGTATTTGAAGATTCATTAAATGGATTGAAAGCAGCGGTTGCAGCAGGATTAAAATGTGTCGTCGTACCTAATGATGTGACAAGAAATTTACAATTTGAAAACCATAACCTTCGTATCGAAAGTATGAAAGAAAAAAGTTTGAAAGAAGTGCTTCAACATATAAAGTGAAACTTTAATCAGTAGGGAGGCTCATTTTCCACTGATTATTAGCCCTGTACCAACAGGGATAAAAAAAGACCGTATTTCCTAAAAGGAAGCACGGTCTTTCTTTTTGTTTTTCTTACCTTCAATGACAGTTAGGTGAGATTGTTTTCTTTTTCTTTTCAACGATGGAGAATGACCCTTTTTTTCCTTGTCATCAGAAGCATTTCGTTTCAAGAAAGAATTGCTTAGGGGTGCTACGTTTTGTTTCCCGTGTTTGCGGTTCGATTGTTTTGCAGCGCGCTTATATGAGCTTTGCGAATTTGCAGAACCACTAGAATTTGTAAACATCTTGTATAGCAAATAAAAGATACCGACAACAAGTAACATGTACCCGATATTTCTTAATACTCCCATTGGATCTGTAATAACAGATGAAACAAGGCCGAATATTGCTAATCCGATAATAAGCACAAATATAGCGAATGTAAACGAACGACCGTTCATAAGGGACACCTCCTAAAAACATATATTAAAATTAGTATATTAACGATGAGGAAAGGAGTTGAACACCATTTTTAAATAATTATTGTTTGTTTTCTAAACGTAATAATTCTTCAAACGATGCGATTGCAACTTCCGCTTGATCATCTGTTGGTTCTTTCGTTGTTAATAGTTGCAGCCATAATCCTGGATATCCAAGTACTCGTAAAACAGGGACATCTCGTAATCGATTGGTAAATTGTAATACTTCAAAAGAAATACCGAGAACAACCGGAATTAATAAAATTCGGTTTACTACCCTTGCCCAAAGCGGATCTGTAGGGACGAGGAAATAGACAAACATTCCAATAATGACCGTAAATATAATAAAGCTACTGCCACAGCGATAATGGAGGCGAGTTTGCTTTTGAACATTTTCTACAGTTAGTGGAAGATTATTCTCATAAGCATTGATTACTTTATGTTCCGCACCGTGGTACTGAAATACCCGCTTAATAAGTGGGGTTAAAGAAATGAAGTATATATAGCTCAATAATAGCATGAGCTTAATGACACTTTCGACAATGATTTGCCCTGTATGAGATGGGAAAATCGGTCTCGTTAATTCAGCTAAAAGTGCAGGAACTGCTGTGAAAATTACTTTACCGAATATGAACGATAAAACGCCAACTGCTGCAACTCCTAATACCATCGTTAATTTTGATTGTTCTTCTTTTTTATTTGCAAATTGTTCATCATCTTCTGGGTGGACATCAAATCGTTCTGAAGCAAAGTTTAAATGTTTCGCTCCATTCGCACTTGCATCCACAATAGCGGCAATACCTCGTAAAAATGGAATTTTCTTTAGTAGAGATAATGCTCTATTACGAACGCGTGGTAAACGATAAAATTCAATCGATTTATCTTTACGACGAACCGCTGTAACAGTATATTCTCTACCGCCAAACATAACTCCTTCTATGACTGCCTGCCCGCCATATATTTGTTTTGACTCTTCTGCCATGTTAACACCAACCTGTATTTGTTTCTCTCTTATGTAGAAAAAGAGGCAATTGTCATACTTGGTTCTGTCATCTTGAAATAAGACAATCACCGAGTTTCCTTTATTTTATCGACAAATACAGGTAGATGACAAGTGAAAATGTTACGAGAGTCGGACATTTCTTATTCTTTTTATAGACAAATTTTGCAGGATTTAAACATGCTTCAAAATAGTTTCGGGCATACTATTGAGCGGAGGTGTCAATGTGAATCAAGAACATTCAACAATAAGAAATTTTGTACAAATTGGTTTATTTGGTGGCTTATTTTGGGGAGGTATATGGTATTTTCTTCATATATTCTCATTTACAGAAGCTGGCCCTAACTATTTACTTTTACCGTTTGCATTTGGAGATTGGAAAGAAGGGGTTTGGGGGAATGTACTAGGTATCGTTTGTATGGGACTTCTTTCAATTTTAGTGGCATTTCTCTATAAAGCTCTTTTTAAAAAGTTTGAAGGAGTATTACCTGGCGTACTGTACGGTTTATTTTGGTGGGCATTATTATTTTTGGGGATGGGGCTAATGGCACCAGTTATTAAAAGTGCACTCCATTTACCGAAAGAAACAATTGTAACGACAGTATGTATCTTTATATTATATGGTGTTTTTATTTCGTATTCTGTAGCATTCGAATCGAATAATACAAATAGAGGAGAAGGGATCGAGAAGACAAACTATTCAAATAAGTGATTCCTATGTTAAAATGTCGTATAGACATTCTTTAATATTAAGGAGTTTTAAGAAAATGAAAAAGTTACTCCTCGTAAACGGTCCTAACCTAAATCGTCTTGGCGTTAGGGAAGTAAATGTATACGGAAAAGGAACGTTAGCGACGCTTGAAACAGATATGAAACAAGAAGCAGAGAAAGTGGGAGTGGAGTTAGAATGTTTTCAATCGAATCATGAAGGAGCTATTATTGATATTATTCATGAGGCTGATGACATATATGAAGGAATCATTCTAAATCCGGGTGCATTTACGCATTATAGCTACGCGATTCGGGATGCTATAGCAAGTGTTTCGATTCCAGTTATTGAAGTACATATTTCTAACATTCATCAGCGTGAGTCGTTTCGTCATGAATCTGTGACAGCGGCTGTTTGTGCGGGACAAATTGTTGGATTTGGTTTTTATGGTTATAAGCTAGCGTTATTTGCATTAATGGAGAAATTGAGGGAGGCATAAAGTGATGGAAAAGATCGAGAGATTAAGAAGTGCGTTTGATGAGGCTGGTATTGACGGTATCATATTAACGAATGAACATAGCCGTAGATATATGGCGAATTTCACAGGAACAGCTGGTGTTGTACTAATTTCAAAAGAGCGTGCTCTATTTATTACAGATTTCCGTTATGTAGAGCAAGCTAGTAAGCAAGCGGCTGGATACGAAATAGTGCAGCATGCAGGATTAATTCTGGATGAAGTTGCGAAACAAGTTAAAGAACTTGGAATTCAAAAGCTAGGCTTTGAGCAAGATACTCTTACATATAGCTCTTACGTAACGCATAATGAAGCGATCGAAGCTGAATTCATCCCAACTTCTGGGCTTGTAGAAAAGTTACGCTTGATAAAGACTGATTCAGAGATTAAGATATTAAAGGAAGCTGCACAGATTGCAGATGCTGCCTTTGAGCATATTCTATCATTCATTCGCCCGGGAGTATCTGAAATTGAAGTGTCAAATGAACTTGAATTTTTCATGAGAAAACAAGGAGCAACATCTTCTTCGTTTGATATTATCGTTGCTTCAGGTCTTCGTTCGGCATTACCGCACGGCGTGGCATCTGAAAAAGTGATAGAAAAAGGAGATTTCGTAACATTAGACTTCGGCGCTTATTACAAAGGATATTGCTCTGATATTACTCGTACGATTGCAGTCGGTGAACCATCTGATAAATTAAAAGAAATTTATAATATCGTTTTAGAAGCACAACTACGTGGTGTGAACGGTATTAAAGCTGGTTTAACGGGTCGTGAGGCTGATGCATTAACGCGTGATTACATAACGGAAAAAGGATATGGTGAATACTTCGGACACTCTACTGGTCATGGAATCGGTCTTGAAATCCATGAAGCACCAGGTTTAGCGTTCCGTTCTGATACAGTACTTGAACCAGGTATGGCTGTAACAGTAGAACCAGGTATTTATATTCCAGGTGTTGGCGGGGTACGTATTGAAGATGATATCATTGTAACAAGTGAAGGTAATGAAGTAATAACGAAATCACCAAAAGAACTTATTATTTTGTAATACACAGGAGGATTTTTTTACATGATTTCAGTAAACGATTTTCGTACAGGTTTAACAATTTCAGTGGACAATGCCCTTTGGCAAGTAATGGATTTCCAACACGTAAAGCCAGGTAAAGGTGCTGCATTTGTTCGCTCTAAACTACGTAACCTTCGCACAGGATCTGTTCAAGAGAAAACATTCCGTGCAGGTGAAAAAGTAGAAAAAGCACACATCGAAAACCGTCGTATGCAATACTTATACGCGAGCGGTGAGTCTCACGTATTTATGGATAACGAAACTTATGAGCAAATCGAACTTGGCGAAAACCAAATCGAGCGCGAATTAAAATTCTTAAAAGAAAACATGGGAGTATCTATTATGACATACCAAGATGAAGTACTTGGTGTTGAACTTCCGAACACAGTTGAATTAAAAGTGTCAGAAACAGAGCCTGGTATTAAAGGTGACACAGCTTCTAACGTAACAAAACCAGCTAAATTAGAAACTGGTCTTGTTGTACAAGTACCAATCTTCATTAACGAAGGCGAAATGCTTATCATCAACACTGGTGAAGGTAAATACGTTTCTCGTGCATAGTAGAAAAGCACTCGTGATTATCACGAGTGCTTTTTTTATAGGAAATAGGGAAGATAGTAAATTGCGGTTATAACAAAACTAACTGTGACGAGTGAAAGGGTACCCATAATATATGGAGTCAAAACAATTTGAAACGGGCGTATTTCACCAGTTTCAATACCGGTAAAAGTTTTATTCGTTACATGCTCCATATTGTTATTTCTAAAGGTACTCATAATAATTAACCACGTAATTGCAAATATTGCTAGACTGCCAAGGAAAAAGCTCTCCATAAATGACCAGCCGACCATTTTTGAAAAAAGATAAATAATAGCTAATTCTACTACAATTGTTAAACTAATTTTCAATCCCTTCATATTTTCCCCCCCTCATTTCGTACTTCCAACCAATCTGAAAATTTTTCGCATGATACAACATGCAGTACGCAAGGTGATTTTACTTCTTTCTCCAAAGCAGCGTGTACGTCTGGAAATTGTTTTTCCACATGTAATGAAATGTAAGGTAGTTTCTCTTGTGCTTTTAAAGAGCGAATGTTAGTCGTTTTAGCACCGGCAAATACGTATGTAAGTTGCAAGTCTAAAAAAGCGATTTTAAAGATCTCTTTTTTAGCAGCTTCGTTATATCCTCTTCCCCAATATTGATAGCCGAGCCAACTTCCAATATGTGAGTGCTTTTGTTCGTAATTAATATGTTTAAGTGTCGTGAGGCCAATTATTTCATTTTCCTCACTTACAATCACTCTTGATAAGGAGTGTTTTTTTCGTTCCTCTCCAATTGCAAAAAGAATGAATGCCTTTGTATCTTCCACTGATTCTACTTTTATCCCTAATGCATTTTTTACATGTGGATTGCTTGATAGCTCAAAAATCACATTTGCATATCGTAAATCAAGCGGTAATAAAGTAACTTGCTCCATCGTCTATGCTCCTTTTCTATTAAATATACCATAAATTAATGAGAATATTCAGATTTTAATAAAGTCGATAGAGAAAAAATATATTTTTACTTCTGAAATAGACAACCTCTGCATATGGTTGTACAAATATATTCTTTTTCAGAATAAGGAAGTAGTAACTGTTATGGGAGAAGGTGGGAGAATGAAACAGTGGCTAGCGGCAATGGAAACATCCGTGCTTGTTATGGGGTTACTTCGGTTGTTTTCAGGTAGCGCGGAAATATTCGCCGCTTTGCTTATGCTTTACGTGAATGATGCGAAGAAAGCATTGTTTATAAATGGTTTGTTGGCGTTTGTTGGACCGACCGTATTAATTTTAACAATGACAATTGGCATAGCGAGTGTAGCAAGTGAGATTTCTTTCTTGAAACTCTTTTTTCTAGCGCTTGGAATTGGCTGCATTTTTATCGCGTTGTTGAAATAGTAAGTCGAGTATAGTGGGGAGAAGCTTATGAAAGAAGTATTAGAAGTTTTACCGAAAATGATGAGACAGTTAGTTGAAGGCTGTAAACAATACGATGCTCTAGAGGAAATTCGTGTTCGAATTGGAAGGCCACTAGAGTGTATCGCACATGGAGAAGTGTTTTTCTATGACTATATCGCTACAGCGGAAGATGCAATCCATTTATTGAATAAATTAAGTCAATTCTCAATTTATACGATGGAAGAGGAATTGAAACGTGGATATGTGACACTACGAGGAGGACATAGAATTGGCCTAGCTGGAAAAGTCATTACAGAAAAAAGTGCAGTGAAAATGATTCGGGATGTCTCTTCTTTTAATATTCGTATTGCCCGTCAAAAAATAGGGATTGCTGAGCCGCTTCTGCCATATCTTTATGAATCACGATGGTTAAACACGATGGTAATAGGCCCACCGCAAACGGGGAAAACAACACTTTTAAGAGATGTAGCACGCTGTATGAGTCAAGGTGTAAGTGCTTCGAAAATCCCTTCATGTAAAGTGGGAATTGTTGATGAACGATCAGAAATTGCCGGCTGTGTGAAGGGGATTCCGCAATATGACTTTGGCACGCGAGTAGATGTATTAGACGCTTGTCCAAAAGCTGAAGGAATGATGATGATGATCCGTTCTATGAGCCCAGACATATTAATCGTAGATGAAATTGGACGTAAAGAAGATAGTGAAGCAATTATGGAGGCGGTGCATGCCGGCGTTCAGCTTTTTATAAGTGCACACGGATTTTCTTATGATGATGTTGTGAAACGTCCCTCGCTACAGGCGGTGCTGGAACTTGGTGTATTTGATCGGTTTGTGGAATTGTCAAAAGCGAGAGGGCCAGGAACGGTTATGCAAGTGAAAGATAAATATGGAAAATCAGTATTACCTCATAGAAAGGCTCAAGGCGTATGGTGAAAATATTTGGTGCGGTATTAATAGTTGCTGTTAGCACCTTTTTCGGATTTTCATACGCTAAAAGGTACAGTGAGAGACCGCGGCAACTTAGGTTATTGAAGGCAGCATTGCAATCATTAGAAGCTGAAATTATGTATGGACACACGCCGTTATCTGAGGCTGCAGAGCGTTTAGTCAAACAAATGCCGAAGCCATTAAATTGGATATTTCAAAGTTTTTCGAAACGACTAGAGGGCGGGGAGCAAACAGTTAGAGAAGCTTGGATTGATAGTTTGAAGGAGAACTGGACGTTAACGGCGTTTAAACAAACCGAGTATGAAATACTGCAACAATTTGGTGAAACACTTGGACAACATGATCGTGAATCACAACAAAAACATATTCGCTTATGTATTACACATTTGGAGAGAGAAGAAGGAGAAGCGAAAGCATTACAACTACAATATGAAAAAATGATAAAGAGTTTAGGGGTACTGGCAGGGCTACTTATCGTAATTTTACTGCTATAGGGGGGAGAAAGGCGATGTCCATTGATGTTGGATTAATATTTCAAATCGCCGGAATCGGCATTGTTTTAGCTTTCATTCATACTGTACTAAAAGAATTAAAGCGAGAGGATATTGCGAATTGGGTTATCCTTGTCGGTTTTGTCGTTATTTTGTTTCATGTTGCATTTTTAATTAATACTCTATTCGACAAGATTAAAAGTGTCTTTCTCTTCCAGTAAAGGAGGCGGTTCGAATCGAAATTATACAAATTGTCGGATTAGGCCTCGTTGCTACATTTTTAGCTGCTGTTTTAAATCAGCATAAATCTAGTATTACATCGTTATTTATTGTGTTCATTGGTAGCATGATGTTTCTTCTCTTAATCGATCAAATTCATTCTATTTTACAAATGATTGAGAGAGTGGCGAGTGAAGCGAAGGTTAGTAACGTATATGTAGAAACGTTATTGAAAATTATAGGGATTGCTTATATCGCTGAGTTTGGTGCGCAAATTACAAAGGATGCTGGTCAAGGTGCAATCGCTTCGAAAATTGAATTAGCTGGAAAAATTTTAATTCTCGTCATGGCAATTCCTATTTTGACGGTTGTAATTGAAACAATTCTTGGTTTTTTACCTACGGGATAAGGGGGAGTGAATGTTGAGGAAGTTTGGAGCTAAGCTATTATTTGCTTGCTTCCTTTTCTTTTCTTTACCGATTGTTGTACAAGCTTCTCCTATAGAAACAAACGTCGTTGATCAACAATTGGATAAGCTCGGAATTGAAGATGTGAAGCAATTTTGGGACGGGCTTGTTACAAAGTATGGAGGCTATTTACCAGAGAGTCAAAAAGGAAGCTTTATGGAGTTTGTAAAGGGAGAAAAAGAGTTTTCCATAAAAGAGTGGATGATAGGTCTACTAAAATATTTATTTCACGAGCTTGTTGCAAATGGAAAGTTACTTGGAACGCTCATTATGCTAACGATTTTCAGTGCATTGTTGCAATCGTTGCAATCTGCTTTTTCAAAGAGTAGCGTGAGTAAAATCGCTGATGCAGTCGTATACATGGTACTTATTATTTTCGCTTTAAATAGTTTTTATGTCGTCATGACATATGCAAGAGAGACGATACAAACAATGGTAGATTTCATACTAGCGTTATTACCAATTTTACTTGCACTCATAGCAACAGGTGGTGGTGTTGTTTCTGTATCGTTTTTTCATCCAATCATCATTTTCTTAATGAATACGAGTGGGCTTCTTATGAACTATATCGTCCTACCACTTTTATTACTTGCAACTATATTAAGTATTGTAAGTACGATGAGTGATCAATATAAAGTTACGAAATTGTCCAAGCTTTTGCAAAACGTTAGTGTAGGGATTATTGGTATCTTTTTGACGGTTTTTTTAGGCGTATTATCTGTACAGGGAACAGCGTCAGCCGTTGCTGATGGTATAGCTGTGAAAACGGCTAAATTTGTAACAGGAAACTTCATTCCTGTAGTAGGAAGGATGTTTACTGAGGCGGCGGATACTGTTATTAGTGCATCTGGATTATTAAAAAACACAGTCGGAATTATCGGGCTCGTTATTTTATGCTTAATTGTCGCTTTCCCAGCGATTCAAATTTTTTGTATTGCGTTTATTTATAAATTCGCAGCAGCAGTATTGCAACCAGTAGGCGGAGGAGCAATTATTCAATGTTTAGATATCATTGGACGAAGTATCATTTACGTATTTGCTTGCTTAGCTATCGTATCATTTATGTTCTTTTTAAGTATCACAATTATTATTGCTGCCGGGAACATTACTCTCATGATGCGGTAGGAGGTGAATAGTGTGCAATTTGTTACAGAGTGGATTAGAAATATTATCGTTTTTTTACTCTTAGCGACAATGCTTCATCTTATTCTTCCAAATTCAAATTTGCAAAAGTACGTTAAATTCGTTGTAAGTCTATTGTTAGTCGTATTAATTTTAACGCCTCTATTTAAGTTGTTACAAACAGATGTAAATGAAGTTATCGCAAATTTCAATGAAGAAAAGTATGTAGCCGAAGGATCTGTAAAAAATTCGATAGATTCGAAGAAAAAAGAAATACAAGCTCTAACACGTGCATATAGTTTAGAAGAGATGGCTACCAAAATGACGAAAGAAGTAGGAAAAGAGTTTGAGAAAAAGTATGGTATGACAGTCTCTGAAATACAAATAGTCGCAGTGGAACATGCAGAAGAAGTAAAGTCAGCGAAAGATATTCAATCTGTTGTTGTGACGTTGAAAGAAAAAGAACGTAGTAAAAATGATGCAATCGAAACAGTAAAGCCAATTGAAATTAATATGAAAGAACCTCCAAAAAAAATAGAAGAAACGAATGTAGAAATGAAAGATTTCTTTTCAAGCAGGTGGCAACTAGAGGATAAACAAATCCAAGTTCAGATGGAAGGGAGGACAGGTAGCGTAAATGGACAATAAAGATAAAAATTCGAGGTTCTCATTTTTTCGAAACCTATTAAATGGGGATGGAAAAGAAAGTAATGAGAAGGGGAAAAAGGTAACACCTAAGTTTTTGCTTGTCCTACTCATACTTGGGATTGCGCTTATGTTTTCTAGTAATTTCTTATCACCTAAAAAAGAAGAAGTGCCTGTGTTTAAAGAAAAGACAAGTCAAAGTCAAGATAAAGATGTACCAACTTTCGGTCAAAAAAACAATGATAATATGTCAAATGTAGAAAAATACGAAAAAGCGTATGAACAAGAATTGAAAGCTTCTTTAGAAGAAATAGCTGGAGTAAAAGACGTAACTATTAAAGTGAACTTAGATTCATCTGAAGAAAAAATACTCGAGAAAAATACAGTAAAACGTTCACAAACGACAGGTGAAACTGATAAAGCAGGCGGTAAAAGGGAAGTAGAAGACGAGTCTCTTGATGAAAAGACAGTCATTATACGTGAAGGTGATAAAGAAACTCCAATTGTTTTGCGAACAGAGAAACCGAAAGTACGAGGTGTTCTGGTCGTAGCAAAGGGAGTGGATAATATACAAATAAAAGCAATGGTAAAAGAAGCTGTGACGCGATTATTAGATGTACCAGCTCATCGGGTTTCAGTATCACCGAAAAATTGATAGGGAGGAAATAAAGTGTTGAAAAAACAAACGGTTTGGCTATTAACGATGTTAAGTTTAGTGGTTGTGCTATCTGTTTATTATGTAACAACTCCGGATAAAATGAATACAGCAGCACCGGCAACGGGTGAAAAGATGGGACAAGAAAAGCAAGGTGCTGATAAAGCAGTTACAAAAGAAACAACGAAAGAAACTACAAATAAAGAGACAACAAAAGAAAATACAAGCAAGGAAACTACAAATAAAGAAACAGACAAAAAAGAGAATGACAAAAAAGAAACAAGTAAAAAAGATGCTAACGTAACAGTTCAATCAAGTGATGAGAATTTCACAGCTTTACGTATGCAAATGGAAGATCAGCGTAGTGCAGATAAAGAAAAATTACAAGGTGTAATGAATTCATCAAAATCTTCAGCAGAAGAAAAGAGTAAAGCGAAAGATAATCTAGATGCAATCACTACAATGGAAACGAAACAAGAATTACTTGAAACAGTGATTAAGTCTCAAGGTGGATATAAAGACGCTCTTGTAAGAGCTGATGGAACTGACATTAGAGTGACAGTTAAAGCGGCAAAGCATTCACAAAAAGAAGCGAATAAAATTATTCAGCTTGTAAGAAGTGAAGGCGGCTCAAAAGATGTAGGAGTAAAATTTGATCCGGCAACAAAATAAAGTGAAACTTTAATCCGTGGGGAGGTTTCCATCCCTATGGATTTTCTTAAACCAGTTAGATAAAAAGAATAATAGAAAAAAGCTATCGTTTTCGATAGCCTTTTTCTATTTCATCTTTGCAGTTGTTTTTAGTATTTTCAATTGGAAACGGGGAAATACGCTGTGAGTAAAAGATTAATGGTTCATGATGATGGTGATTACTTTTTCCAGATTTGACGTGGATGAAGAGGACCAATGCCCAAATCACTACGGCAGGCAAGAACAGGATGAGCCATATCATATGTCCACACCTCACTACAATAAATTTTCTACACTTTGAACATACTATTCTTTTATGAAGGAAGAATGAACGGCACGTAAACAAAAAAATAATATTTGGTAAAAATATGTTTTTTTACCGTAGATAAAATGAAGAATGCTGAGGGAATTACGTTTTTATACTGTACAGTTTTGAAAAAGTAAAGAATGTTTTTTAGGAAGTGGTCTTGCCAATTTCGTGTGAAACTTGGTATTATTACTAGGTAATAATTTTTTGGTGGAATAATATTTTTACAGGAATTTCGATTTATAATAAAGAAATATAAATTGGAATGTTTAAAAAATTTGGCGTAAGATGGGAATAGTAAATATTTCTATTAGTAAATGTCATAGGAATAAATTTTCTAATAGAATACATCGTATTTTTACAGTAAATCAATTTGATGCCAATCTGTAAAAACGGGACAAACAAGAGTATGGGAGTGGATTTTACATGTTTAAAATTCAAGAAGTTCGTGAATTAATTAAATTAATTGATAGCTCTAATATTGATGAATTTGAATACAAAAAAGACGGTACAACAATCAAAATGAAAAAACGTGGTAATGAAGTTGTTGCTGTGCAAGCACCGGTAACGAAACAGGTAGTACAACCAGCAGCATCTGTTGAAGTAGAAACGACAGTAGCGGCAGCGCAAGTAGAAGTGCAAAAACAAGAAGAGAAGAAAGCTGTTCAAAATGAAAACCTACATAAAATCACATCACCGATGGTAGGGACATTTTATTCCTCTTCTTCGCCGGATACACCTCAATATGTAAGTGTTGGGGACAGAGTATCGAAAGATTCTATCGTATGTATTATTGAAGCTATGAAATTATTTAACGAAATTGACGCAGATGTAGAGGGCGAAATTGTTGAAATTCTTGTTAATAACGGACAGCTTGTTGAGTATGGACAACCGCTATTTCTTGTAAAAGCGTAATAAGGGAGTCTTTGTGATGATAAAAAAAGTATTAATAGCCAATCGTGGGGAAATTGCTGTACGAATTATTCGTGCTTGTAAAGAAATGGATATTGAAACAGTTGCAATTTATTCAGAAGCAGACAAAGAGTCACTTCATGTGCAAATTGCAGATGAAGCGTATTGTGTTGGACCAACGATTTCAAAAGAAAGCTATTTAAATTTGACGAACATTATTAGTGTTGCGAAATTAACAGGTTGTGATGCAATTCATCCGGGATATGGATTTTTAGCAGAGAATGCAGATTTTGCAGAATTATGCCGTGAGTGTAACTTGATTTTTATCGGTCCAAGCCCAGAAGCCATTTCAAAGATGGGCACAAAAGACGTTGCACGTGATACAATGAAAGAAGCAGGGGTTCCGATTGTACCAGGTTCACAAGGGATTATTAAAAATACCGAAGAAGCGATCGAGCTTGCTAATCAAATTGGATATCCAGTTATTATTAAAGCGACTGCAGGTGGCGGCGGAAAAGGTATTCGTGTTGCGCGCCATGAAGAAGAGCTTGTAAAAGGAATTCAAATTACACAGCAAGAAGCTAGTACCGCTTTTGGGAACCCTGGTGTATACTTAGAGAAGTACGTTGAAGATTTCCGCCATGTTGAGATTCAAATAATGGCAGATACACATGGAAATGCCATTCATTTAGGAGAGCGTGATTGTACAATTCAGCGCCGTCTACAAAAACTATTAGAAGAAAGTCCATCACCTGCACTTGATGAGGATATTCGCAAGCAAATGGGTGACGCAGCAGTTAAAGCGGCGGTAGCGGTTGATTATACAGGTGCTGGTACGGTTGAGTTTATTTATGAATATAAAACGAAAAGCTTTTATTTCATGGAGATGAATACGAGAATCCAAGTTGAACATCCAGTTACTGAAATGGTAACAGGGATGGATTTAATTAAAGAACAAATTCTTGTTGCTTCTGGAGAAAAGTTATCGTTACAGCAAGAAGAAGTACAATTTAATGGTTGGGCAATGGAATGTCGAATTAATGCGGAAAACCCTGCCAAAAAATTTATGCCATCTCCAGGTAGAGTAGAAATGTACTTACCACCAGGCGGATTTGGTATTCGCGTCGATTCAGCTGTATATCCGGGATATTCAATACCACCTTTCTATGATTCGATGGTTGCTAAATTAATTGTTCACGGAAAAACACGTGAAGAGGCAATTGCAAAAATGAAGCGAGCGCTCAGTGAGTTTGTCATTGAAGGCGTACATACAACAATCCCGTTCCATTTGCAATTGTTAGATCATCCTGATTTTGTAAAAGGTGAGTTTAACACGAAATTTTTGGAAGAGCATGAACTTGTGACGCAGTGATACATTAAAGGAGGTTTTTTTCATGGCTGAACATATGTTAGATATGGGTCAAGATACAACTCTTGGAAAAGTAGAAATTGCACCAGAAGTAATCGAAGTAATTGCAGGTATTGCAGCTGCTGAAGTAGAAGGTGTAGCGGCAATGCGTGGTAATTTTGCTACAGATGTTGTTGAGAAGTTAGGTAAGAAAAATCATGGTAAAGGTGTAAAGGTTGAATTAGCAAACGAAGATATTATTGTTGACCTTTATGTTGTGATGTATTTTGGTGTAGCAATTCCGGTTGTTGCACAAAAAATTCAAGACAATATTCGCCAAGCACTCTTTACAATGACAGGACTTGAGCCAAAAGAAGTGAACGTTCACATCGTTGGCGTAACATTCGAAACACAAAAAACAGAAATCGAACCAGTGTAAGAGTGAAAAAAGGTGCCTAGTAAAATAGGCATCTTTTTTATCGTTTCATTTCTTCACAAATTAAAATCCTCTAATTATTATACTATTTTAAAAAATGAGAAATATAAAACGGGATGTTTCATTTTTCCAAAAAACGTACATTGTGATAAGATATGGAACTTGAAGTTAATCTTTTTATTATTTTTCAGCCTTGTACCCCGTGTGTGAAACGATAAATTGTGTTATTATCATTGTATTATAAGGTTGGAAAATCAATGAAAACTGCAAGAGTAAGTGAATTGACGGCTTATAAATTATAATAATATAACAAAACATAAGGAAAGACTTGAAGTATAAAGGAGAGTTACAATGAAACGTAGGACGGCTAGAGAAAGAGCAATGCAAGCATTATACCAAATGGATATTACAGGTGAATTAGAACCGAAAGTAGCGGTGGAAAATACGCTAGATGAAGGCGAAGAAACAAATGAGTTTCTAGAATCACTTGTTGTAGGATTTGTAGACAACAAAGAAGAGATTGACGCAGCAATTCGTCAAAATTTAAAAAAGTGGAAGCTTGAGCGTATTAGTATTGTTGATCGCAGTATTTTACGTGTAGCTGTGTGTGAGATGAAATACATGGAAGAAATTCCGCACAATGTAACAATTAACGAAGCAATTGAAATCGCAAAAACATTTGGGGATGAGGAATCTCGTCGTTTTATTAACGGCGTTTTATCTAATATAAAAGATACACTGTAATTTCTTTAAGGGGGAAACTTAAAATGGTAGCAGTAATCATCAAAGGAAATGAAGTTGCGGAGAAAAAACGAGCACAATTAAAAGAAGAAGTTGTGAAGTTAAAAGAGCAAGGGATTGTACCAGGATTAGCAGTTATTTTAGTTGGAGAAGATCCAGCATCTCGTTCTTATGTAAAAGGAAAAGAAAAAGGCTGTGAGCAAGTAGGAATCTATTCAGAGCTAATTGAACTTCCTGAAACGAGTACGGAGGAGCGTTTGCTTGCTGAAATCGATCGCTTAAATGGAGACGACCGCATTAATGGCATATTGGTACAATTGCCTTTACCAAAACATATTGAAGAAAAAGCTATCATTGAAAGAATTTCACCGGAAAAGGATGTAGATGGATTTCACCCAATCAGCGTAGGACGTATGATGACGGGACAAGACACATTCCTTCCATGTACACCGCATGGCATTTTAGAATTAGTAAAAGAAACGGATCTTGATATTTCTGGAAAGCATGTTGTTGTAATTGGAAGAAGTAATATTGTTGGTAAACCAGTGGGGCAATTGTTTTTAAATGAAAATGCAACTGTCACATATTGTCATTCTAAGACGCAAAATATAGAAGAATTATCGAAGTTAGCTGATATTTTAATCGTAGCCGTTGGACGACCGAAAATGGTAACAGCTGACTATATTAAAAAAGGTGCGGTTGTAATTGATGTTGGTGTTAACCGTTTAGAAACAGGCAAACTTTGTGGTGATGTTGATTTTGACAATGTATTAGACGTTGCAGGTTACATTACGCCTGTGCCAAAAGGAGTCGGCCCAATGACTATTACAATGCTTCTTCACAACACTGTGGAGTCTGCAAAGCGTACAGGTGTTGTTTGTCAATAATTTGAATCGGCTATGAGGAGAGAGCAATGGAGAAACAATATTTAACCGTTACAGCATTAACACGCTATATTAAAACAAAAATAGAGTATGATCCGCATTTACAGTCTGTTTGGTTAAAAGGAGAAATTTCCAACTTTAAATATCATAGTCGTGGTCATATGTATTTTACATTGAAAGATGAAAATGCAAGAATTGCAGCGGTTATGTTTGCGGGTCATAATCGTAACATTAAATTCAGACCGGAAAATGGAATGAAAGTACTTGTAAAAGGAAAGATTTCTGTTTACGAGGCGAGTGGTTCTTATCAAATTTATATTCAAGACATGCAGCCTGATGGAGTTGGAAATCTTCATTTAGCTTATGAACAATTAAAAGTCCGATTAGAAGAAGAAGGGCTGTTTTCTCAAGTTTATAAGCGTCCAATCCCTGCGTATGCAAAAGCAATCGGTGTTATAACGTCGCCAACAGGAGCAGCAATTCGCGATATTATAACAACAATTAAACGTCGTTATCCAATTGGAAATGTTATTGTGTTTCCTGTACTTGTACAAGGGGAGTCAGCGGCTCCCTCAATTGTACAAGCAATTCGTACAGCGAATGAAATGGGAGATATTGATGTTTTAATTGTTGGACGTGGTGGAGGCTCTATTGAAGAATTATGGGCCTTTAATGAGGAAGTAGTTGCAAGAGCAATTTTTACAAGTGAGATTCCGATTATTTCAGCTGTAGGGCATGAAACGGATTTTACAATCGCAGATTTTGTCGCGGATTTACGTGCACCAACACCGACTGCAGCAGCTGAGCTGGCAGTACCTAATATTATAGAGTTACAAGAAAAGGTATTACAAAGAACTCTGAGATTGCAACGAGCAATGAGAGAGAGAGTACATAAAAAAGAAGAAAAATTGCAAGTGTTACAAAAATCTTATGCGTTCCGTTATCCAAGGCAAGTGTACGAGCAAAAAGAAGAGCAGTTAGACAGAGCTCTTGAACAACTTGTTTTAGCGAAAGAGCGTTATATAGATAAAAAAGTAAATCAATTAAAGCAACTTTCATTTTATTTAGAAAAGCACCACCCATCTCAAAAAATTATACAAACGAAAACGGCAATTGAAACGTTGCAAAAGCAGTTGCAACGTGAAATGCAAACGTTACTTCAAACGAAGGAGTTCGTATTTGTGAGAGCGGCTCAAAAGCTTGAAGTATTAAGCCCGCTTAAAGTAATGATGAGAGGGTACGGGCTTGTATACGATGAAGAGAAACAAGTATTAAAAAGCGTGAAAGATGTTAGCCTTGGAGATGCTGTTTCGGTTCAATTACAAGATGGAATACTAGATTGTAGCGTATCAAGCATAGAGGAGCGTGAATTGAATAATGGAAAATAAGTTAAGCTTTGAAGAGGCGATTTCGCAGCTTGAGCATCTCGTTTCTAAGCTTGAACAAGGTGATGTACCTTTAGAGGAAGCGATTTCTTATTTTAAAGAAGGCATGGAATTATCTAAGCTTTGTGATGAGAAATTGAAAGATGTACAAGAACAAATGGCAGTTATCCTTGGAGAAGATGGAGAGCTTAAACCGTTTACTGCTTTAGGAGATGAAGCATAGTGACACATATAGCTTTTGATGCTTTTTTGAAAGAGAGTAAAACTTTTGTAGAAGAAAATCTTGTAAGCTATGCAAATGAATTACAATGTCCAAATGTGCTTCGTGAAGCGATGGCATATTCTTTGGAAGCGGGTGGGAAACGTCTCCGCCCGTTACTTTTATTTGCAACGTTACAAGCGTTTGGGAAAGAAAGAAATCTTGGAGTGGGTGCAGCTTGTGCCCTTGAAATGATTCATACATATTCGTTAATTCATGATGATTTACCTTGTATGGATGATGATGATCTAAGACGAGGAAAGCCTACCAATCATAAAGTATTTGGTGAAGCAATGGCAGTTTTAGCAGGAGATGGTTTGTTGACATATGCTTTTCAAGTTATTATGGCATATGGGCAAAAAGAAATCTCTGCTGAAAAAAAAGTAAGACTTGTACTTGAGCTTGCGAAAGCAGCAGGACCTGAAGGAATGGTTGCTGGACAAGTGGCAGATATGGAAGCTGAAGGAAAACGACTTACAATTAATGAATTAGAGTACATCCATAAGCATAAGACAGGTAAACTGCTTGAGTTTGCTGTACTTGCAGGAGCGATACTTTCTGATGCTACAGAAGAGCAAGAAGAGAAGTTACTTGCATTTGCGAAATATATCGGTCTAGCTTTCCAAATTAGAGATGATATTTTGGATGTAGAAGGAACAGAAGAAGAGATTGGAAAACCGATTGGTAGTGATGCTTCCAACGAAAAGAGCACATATACGACGTTATTTACTGTAGATAGAGCAAAATCTATTTTAGAGGAGAAAATTGCAAAAGCAAAAGATTCTATTAGCTCCTTACAATTACAAGATGAATATTTACTATCTATTTGTGATTTAATCGCAAAACGTAATAACTAATATAACAGCGTTTCCATTTGTTGAGTCATTCATCATTTTATGGTATAAATGTAGGAAAAGGTTTTTCTTTTCTTGTTATTGGCAAAAATATATGTAGATTACATTGCCGTTATCACTTCGTGTTAGCGGCTATTTTTTTCATCACGTAAAGAAATATGATGTATAATATGATAAGTGAAAAAATGGAAGTGTTTTCTGAAAGCAGGACAAGATAAGAAGAATAGAAAAGATAATTTCTTGTGTTGTGTAAATGTTTCTTATAATATTTGACATGTTGACAGATTATGAAATGAAAGTGAGTGATCCATGTGGATCTAACGCAAATTCAAAACCCTAGTTTTTTGAAAGATATGTCTATCAGTGAACTAGAGGGGTTGAGTGAGGATATTCGTAAGTTTTTAATTGAAGAGCTCTCTCAAACAGGTGGACATATTGCACCTAATTTAGGTGTAGTAGAACTCACAATTGCTCTGCATAAATTATTTGATAGTCCGAAAGATAAGTTTTTATGGGACGTAGGACATCAATCCTATGTACATAAAATTTTAACAGGGCGTGCGAAAGAATTCGGCACATTAAGGCAATACCAAGGTCTATGTGGTTTTCCAAAACGCTGCGAGAGTGAGCATGATGTTTGGGAAACTGGTCATAGTTCGACGTCGTTATCTGCTGCAATGGGAATGGCTCTAGCGCGTGATTTAAAGAAAACGGAAGAATACGTTATACCAATCATTGGCGATGGTGCATTAACAGGCGGAATGGCTTTAGAGGCATTGAACCATATTGGACATGAAAAAACGGACATGATTGTTATTTTGAATGACAATGAAATGTCAATTGCACCAAACGTCGGTGCACTTCATAATGTACTTGGTCGTTTACGTACCGCAGGGAAGTACCATTGGGTAAAAGATGAATTAGAATATATATTGAAGAAAATCCCAGCAGTCGGCGGGAAAGTTGCTGCGACAGCAGAGAAAATAAAAGATAGTCTAAAATATTTACTAGTATCAGGCGTCTTTTTTGAAGAATTAGGCTTTACATATTTAGGTCCGGTCGATGGGCATGATTATGAAAAGTTATTCGAAACGTTGCAATATGCAAAGAAAACAAAAGGCCCAGTACTTGTTCATGTTATTACGAAAAAAGGAAAAGGTTATAAACCAGCTGAGAGTGACGTTATTGGAACTTGGCATGGAACAGGACCGTATAAAATTGAGTCAGGTGACTTCGTTAAACCGAAGGAAGTTGCACCAGCATGGAGTGCTGTTGTTAGTGAAACAGTGCTTAAGCTAGCGAGAACGAATGAACGTATCGTTGCGATTACTCCTGCAATGCCTGTTGGATCAAAACTTGAGAAATTCCAAAAAGAATTCCCGGATCGAATGATTGATGTGGGTATTGCAGAACAACATGCTACAACAATGGCAGCTGGTATGGCAACGCAAGGAATGAAGCCATTCTTAGCAATTTATTCAACGTTTTTACAAAGAGCATATGACCAAGTTGTTCATGATATTTGTCGCCAAAATTTAAATGTTTTCATTGGAATAGATCGTTCTGGATTAGTTGGAGCAGATGGTGAAACACATCAAGGAGTATTTGACATCGCGTTTTTACGTCACTTGCCGAATATGGTGATTATGATGCCGAAAGATGAAAATGAAGGACAACATTTAGTATATACAGCGATGCAATACGAAGATGGACCGATTGCTTTACGTTATGCACGCGGCAATGGACTTGGCGTTCAAATGGATGAAGAATTAAAGGCGATTCCAATTGGTACCTGGGAAACGTTAAAAGAAGGTACACAAGCAGCGATTTTAACGTTTGGTACGACAATTCCGATGGCAATGGAAGCAGCTGAGCGTCTTGAAAAAGCTGGGATTTCAGTGAAAGTAGTGAACGCTCGCTTTATTAAGCCAATGGATGAGGCGTATTTACATGAACTTTTAGGAAAAAACATACCGATTTTAACGATTGAAGAGGCTTGTTTAATCGGTGGCTTTGGAACGGGAGTAGTTGAATTTGCTTCTGAGAACGGATACCATAGTGCTTTAATTGAACGAATGGGTATTCCTGATCGCTTCATAGAGCATGGTAGTGTAACAAAACTGTTAGAAGAAATTGGTTTAACGACAGATGCTGTTGTAGACCGTATTCATACAATGATTCCATCAAAACAAAAAAGGGCGTAACAAATGAGCGTAAAAAAAGAAAGAGTAGATGTACTATTAGTAGAGCGAGGACTTATAGAAACGCGTGAGAAGGCTAAACGTGCTGTTATGGCAGGTCTTGTATATGCGAATGAAATGAGACTCGATAAGCCAGGGGAGAAAATCTCGCAAGATACGGAGATTACGGTGAAAGGGCAAGTTATGCCGTATGTAAGCCGTGGTGGTTATAAGCTTGAAAAGGCATTAGAAACATTTCAACTTGATTTACAAGATAAAGTTATGATAGATATTGGTTCATCAACTGGTGGTTTTACAGACTGTGCGCTTCAAAATGGGGCGAAGTTATCCTACGCATTAGATGTAGGATATAATCAACTTGCGTGGAAATTGCGTCAAGATGAGCGTGTTGTTGTGATGGAACGAACGAACTTCCGTTACGTGACACCGGCAGATTTAGAGCGTGGTTTACCTCAGTTTGCAAGTATTGATGTTTCATTTATATCATTAAGGCTTATATTGCCGGTTTTAAAAACAATGCTTATGCCAAATGGTGATGTAGCTGCATTGATTAAACCTCAGTTTGAAGCTGGACGAGAACAAGTCGGGAAAAAAGGCATTGTTCGTGATAGAAAAGTACATGAAGCTGTCGTGGAAATGATTGTCGATTTTGCTCTTAAGGAAGGCTATAATGTCGAAGGTTTAACATTCTCACCAATTACAGGCGGGGATGGAAATATTGAATTTTTAATTCATCTAAAGTGGCACGGTGAGCGTGAGAATGGCGAAAATCATTCTCCGGTTTCTATTGAACAAGTTGTTACAGAAGCGCATAATGTTCTAAAACAAAAAGGGAAAGGGGAATAACATATGTTGTTCCTCTTTTTGTTGTAATCGTATAATTATTGTAAAAACAATTGTGTACAAGTAACGGATTATACGTTAACATAAATAAATGAAGTATACCAATGTTTAAACTATGGTAAGAGATAGTGTGAGGTGCAAATGTATGAATAAAGGTCAGCGCCATATTAAAATCAGGGAAATTATTGCGAACAAAGAAATTGAAACACAAGATGAACTAGTTGATATTTTACGTAATGTGGGGTTTAATGTAACGCAAGCAACAGTATCGCGCGATATTAAAGAACTGCACTTAGTGAAGGTACCATTACATGATGGTCGCTATAAATATAGCTTGCCAGCAGATCAACGATTTAATCCGTTGCAAAAATTAAAACGAAATCTAGTGGATTCATTTGTAAAATTAGACACGGCAGGACATATGCTTGTGTTAAAAACATTGCCTGGTAACGCTCATTCACTTGGGGCACTTATTGATCATTTAGAGTGGGATGAGATCGTCGGAACCATTTGTGGTGATGATACTTGCTTAATTATTTGCCGTACACCTGAAGATACAGGTGTTGTCTCTGATCGTTTCTTAAATATGCTGTAACAGAAAAATCTTGTTTACTTTCCTCTGTAAAGTGGAAAGTAAACAAGATATTTTTATTGGCGGAAAATACGGATTTTCAAATACAATACATTATTTTTTTTTAATGAAGTTAGAAAATAGGTGGATTGACCCGTAAAACGAATGTTTGGTACAATGGAGCGGGTTAGAAGAGTAATTTATACATACAAACATATAGTATAACTATTTGAATGAAGAATACTGAGAAAAGCCCTTAATAGGGGATTAGTTTATAACGAGGTGAATGGGGCATTGTTATCGGAATTATCGATCAGAAACTTTGCTATTATTGAGGCATTAAATATTTCTTTTCAAAAAGGTTTAACCGTTTTAAGTGGTGAAACAGGAGCTGGAAAATCCATTATTATTGATGCAATTAGTTTGCTTGTTGGTGGCCGTGGTTCAGCAGAATTTGTTCGATATGGAACAGAAAAGGCTGAGATAGAAGGATTATTCTATGTAGAAGATGACAAGCATCCATGTATCGCAAAGGCAGAAGAGTTAGATATAGAAATAGAAGATGGCATGATTATTTTGAAGCGTGACATCGCTGCGAATGGAAAAAGTGTCTGTCGTGTAAATGGGAAACTTGTTACACTCAGCATATTAAAAGAAATTGGAAAAACGCTAGTTGATATTCATGGACAGCATGAAACACAAGATTTAATGAATGAAGAGCGTCATATGTTTATGCTTGATCATTTTGATGGAAATCGCATTGTTAAACAATTGGACATATATCAAAATGTATATACAGACTATGAGAAGTTAAAAAAACAGCTGAAATCTTTAAGTGAAAATGAACAACAAATGGCCCATCGTCTAGATTTAATTCAATTCCAACATGAAGAAATTCGCAATGCGGATTTAAAAATGGATGAAGAATATGAATTGACTGAGGAACGATTAAAAATCTCCAATTTTGAAAAGATTTATAAAGCATTAGGAGATGCATATCGTTCGTTAAGTGGAGACGGACAGGGATTAGATCACGTAAGAAATGCAATGGGACAAATGGAGAGTATTACGCACTTAGATGAAGCGTATCAAGAAAATCATGATTCCATTGCAAATAGTTATTACTTATTAGAAGAAGTTGCATATCAGCTTAGAGAAAAGTTAGATATGATGGAATATGATCCGAAACGTCTAGATGAAATTGAAACACGTTTGAATGAAATCCGTATGTTAAAGAGAAAGTATGGAAATACTGTAGAAGAGATTTTAGCGTATGCTGATAAAATTGAACAAGAAATTTTTACGATTGAAAATAAAGACGTACATATTGAAACGACGAGAAAGCAGTTAACGAAATTAGAAGGTGTTATTGTAAAAGAAGCAACGTTGTTAAGTACTATGCGTCATGAGCTTGCAGATCATCTTACAAGCGCTATTCATCAAGAATTAAAAGAACTATATATGGAAAAAACGAAATTTGAAGTGAGAATTATGAAGAGGGTAGGAAATGTAGAAGAACCTCTCGTGGAAGGAACTCCGGTAAAACTTACGGCGGATGGCTACGATCATGTGGAATTTTATATTTCAACGAATCCGGGTGAACCGTTAAAGCCACTTTCAAAGGTCGCTTCTGGCGGAGAGTTATCTCGTATTATTTTAGCTTTAAAAAGCATTTTTTCTAAGCATCAAGGTGTTGCATCTGTTATTTTTGATGAAGTGGATACGGGTGTGAGTGGTCGGGTTGCACAGGCTATTGCGGAAAAAATTTATCGTGTATCAGTAAACTCGCAAGTACTTTGTATTACGCACTTACCTCAAGTAGCTTCAATGGCGGACTCGCATTTATTTATTAGAAAACAAGTGGCGAATGATCGGACGATTACATCGGTTACTGTGTTAAGTACGGATGAAAAAGTAACAGAAATTGCTCGAATGATTTCTGGTGTTGAAATTACAGATTTAACGACAGAGCATGCGAAAGAGTTACTTACGCAAGCGCATCATTTCAAACAGACAGCAGAGGCTATCCAGTAATGGATAGCTTTTTTTTCTCAAATGACGATTTCTTAATTCTTCCGGTTATAAATAAAGCACTGCAAGGAGAGATTAAAAAGTGAAGCCAAGAGGCTGAATGTGGGTAGGAGCGAGGAGAGTGAACAAATTGAAATTAGAAAGATTTCGAAAAATAATAGGTCTTTGTCTCCTTGTTTCTCTAGTTTTTATTGGATGTTTTAAACCGCTTCGAACGTTTATTTCATCGCCGAAGCAACTTGTTGTTTTTGAAGGACAACAATCAGAAATAGCATCATTACCAGTTTTTAAGGCTTCATCTACAAATCGTAATGTATTTACTGTAAGTTCAAATGAACAAGAACTTATGGTGAATTCTCACCAAAATGGTGAAGCTGATATGGTGTTTCAACTTGCTGGTTTTCCAGTAAAAAAAGTAAATGTGAAAGTATTAAAAGATTTTAAAGTTATTCCAGGTGGACAATCGATTGGTGTAAAATTGAACACAAAAGGTGTACTTGTTGTAGGCCATCATTTAATTCAAACTGAAAAGGGTAAAGTATCTCCTGGTGAAACAGCTGGTGTACAGATTGGAGATATGATTACTGAAATCAATGGGAAAACAATTGAAAGAATGAGTGATGTAGCACCATTTGTTCATAATAGTGGAGAAACAGGTGAACCGCTTAATCTTGTTTTATTAAGAGATGGAAAATATATTCGTGCTAAGCTAACACCACAAAAAGATAATGGTGAATCTTCTTACCGAATTGGATTGTATATTCGTGATTCAGCAGCTGGTATCGGAACGATGACGTTTGTACATCCAGATTCTATGAAATACGGAGCGCTTGGTCATGTAATTTCCGATAATGATACAAAAAAGCCAATTCAAGTAGAAGATGGACAAATTATGCGTTCGACAGTAACGTCTATTGAAAGAGGAAGTCACGGGAACCCGGGAGAAAAATTAGCAAGATTTTCACCGGATCGTGAAGTGATTGGTAATATTACAATAAATAGCCCATATGGTATTTTTGGGAAATTAAATACAAATATGACAAACGGCATAATGGATAAAGCAATGCCTATCGCATTATCCAATCAAGTAAAAGAAGGGCCAGCGAAAATATTAACAGTTATTGATCAAGATAAGGTGGAAGCGTTTGATATTGAAGTTGTTAGTACAGTACCACAAAAGTTCCCGGCTACAAAAGGTATGGTTATAAAAGTGACAGATAAACGTTTACTAGCAAAAACGGGTGGTATTGTACAAGGAATGAGTGGAAGTCCGATTGTACAAAATGGGAAAGTAATTGGTGCGGTTACACATGTATTTGTAAATGATCCAACGTCAGGATACGGTGTTCATATTGAATGGATGTTACATGAGGCTGGAATTAATATTTATGATCAAGAGAAAAAAGCGAGCTAATACATATTAGCTCGCTTTTCTTTTGAAAAATTCGTTGAAATTTTGTAAAAGCTCCGCAAGAGCTGTTTTTTGTTGTAAGATATAAGCAAAGGGTTGAACGTTTCGCTGTAATTCTATGATGGAATGTGTTGCGAAAGGAAAAAAATGAACGATAAACATATTTTTTTGTGATTTTATCGGAAAGTAAGAAACTTTAAAGGGAATTTTCACACAATTGTCGAACAATTCATGTAGCCTAGAAGCTTACACATGTCGGAAGAATCGATTCGGTAAGGGAGGAAAAACTGTGGAGAAAATTAAAGTATGTCTTGTGGATGATAATAAAGAATTGGTATCGATGCTAGAGAGCTATGTTGCTGCTCAGGATGATATGGAAGTTATTGGAATTGCTTACAATGGTCAAGAATGTTTAAACTTATTGAAAGAAAAGCAGCCTGATATACTCGTTTTAGACATTATTATGCCACATTTAGATGGTCTAGCTGTGCTAGAGAAAATGCGACATATTGAAAGGCTAAGACAACCTAACGTTATTATGTTGACAGCATTCGGACAAGAAGATGTGACGAAAAAAGCGGTTGATTTAGGGGCATCATATTTCATATTAAAACCATTTGATATGGAGAATTTAACAAGTCATATTCGTCAAGTGAGTGGTAAGGAAAATGCTACCATTAAACGTCCATTACCATCTTTCCGATCAGCAACAACGATTGATGGCAAACCGAAAAACTTAGATGCGAGTATTACAAGTATCATTCATGAAATTGGTGTACCCGCTCATATTAAAGGATATATGTACTTACGAGAAGCAATCTCTATGGTGTACAATGATATCGAATTACTAGGATCTATTACGAAAGTATTATATCCAGATATCGCAAAGAAATATAATACAACAGCAAGTCGTGTCGAGCGTGCAATCCGTCACGCAATTGAAGTAGCTTGGAGCCGTGGGAATATTGATTCTATTTCGTCCTTATTTGGTTATACTGTATCCATGTCAAAAGCAAAACCTACGAATTCCGAGTTCATCGCAATGGTTGCGGATAAGCTGAGACTTGAACATAAGGCTAGCTGAGAGTAGTTAAGCTGATAATATATTCGAAATGAATTTTTTTAAAAAAGATCAATGAGTTTAAAACTCATTGATCTTTTTTTGTTATAAGGATAAATGTGATTCATTGATTTATATGGAAAATAAAACGTATATTTAGTAAAATTATCTATAAAAGGATATTTTTTATGAGAGATTTATTAAGGAAGTAATTGGAGATGGTTGGAGGGATTTATATGAAAAAGAAAATTTTAATTTGGATTGGATGTGCAATAGGCTTAGTTGGGCTTACTGCTGGTATAACTTATGGAATGTTAGAACTTGCAGATAATCCGGCGGACAAACAAGCTAGTGCTGAAATAGATACAAGCGAATATAAAACAGTTCCAAAAGAAAAAGAAGCGCAGTTTGGTGAGATTGGTGGCGCAAGTGCGAAACTTCAAATTACAAAAGATTCTACTGAAGAAGACTTAGTTAAAGCGATGCATAGTATGACTCACCAAAAAGTAATAGCTGAGCAAAAATGGGGAGCAATCCCGATGTCTAAAGAAAATGCTGAAAAAGTAAGAAGTATCTTAAATGAGAGTACTTTTGAAACGAAAGAAGAACTTTTAGCGATTGCTGAAAGATGGATAAACAAAGACTTTAGTAAAGTTGTGGACGATCATAACTACTTTTGGAAACTGCAAGGTGGTAATATCGGAAAAGCTACAGGAGTTATGGATCCGCTAGAAGAGCAAACTTTTTCTTTAAATAATTTTGGAGATGGAGTAACAGGTGAATTACACAAATCTGGAGACCTTCAATAGGTTGGAGGAAATTAAAATTTGCAATTTGAAGAAAAAAGCTTCTTTATAGAGGCTTTTTATTTTGTTGTTCTATGCATTCATAATTTTAGTGGGTAAGTTATCCGTGATATAATAGGTGATAATAAAAAGCCCTGCAAAACAGGACTATATTATTCTTCGTCTTTATTTTGTTTTTCTAATTCAACTAATTTTCGGATTAAAATATGCTGAGGCATATGCATAAGTTGTTCAAGTGGAACACCTAACGCTTTTGATAGGCGGACTGCAGTGTCTGGAGAAATTTGTAATGGTCTCATAGAAGTACCTCCTTTTTCGTATAGTATAGCATAAGATTGGGGGAGTGAGGATGACTCTTATATTTGCGCATCGTGGTGCGGCGGGAACGTATCCGGAAAATACAATGATTTCATTTGAAGCAGCAGAGGCTTTCGGGGCAGACGGAATTGAACTCGATGTTCAATTAACGAAAGATGAAAAAGTTGTCGTTATTCATGATGAAACTGTGAATCGAACGACGAATGGAAAAGGTGCTGTTCGAAATTATTTATACGAAGATTTATGTAAGTTAGATGCAAGTTATAAATTTAGTGAAAAAGTAGGCTTTTGTAAAATTCCTCTTTTAGAAGAGGTACTGGAATGGCTTGAAAAAACGCAATTGCTACTTAATATTGAACTTAAAAATGATAAAATTCCATACAGAGGTTTAGAAGAAGAGGTTATAACACTTGTGCGTAAGTTTAGTCTGGAGGATCGGGTTATATTTTCTTCGTTTAACCACTATAGTATGAAACGGTGCCATATGATGGCTCCTGATATTCAAACAGCTATTTTGTATCGTGAAGGTTTGCATAGCCCGTGGGCATATGCAAAAAAGATGGGTGCTACTGCAGTGCATCCGAATTATCGTTATCTTCAAGATGCCATCGCTGAATTAACGATGGAAAGTGGTGTAGAGGTTCGTCCTTACACGATAAATGAAGAAACGCTTATGCGTAAATATTTTGATATGAACATATCGGCGATTATTACTGATTATCCTGAAACAGCAAGAACTTTATTACCGATAAAAAATGAGACCTAATATAATGGTCTCATTTTTTTATCGGTATGTGAAAACTTTGTTCTATCTTCTGAAGCGGGCTTGCACTTTATTTCTCTTACGATCTCTGTGTAAGACGAAGCCGCCGAAAATATAAAACCCGAGTGCAAAGCAAAGAGCGCCGATTAAAAATTGTAACCATAATATAGGGATTGGGGAGAATAAAATCCCAAATACAGTATCTCTCATTAGTTTAATACCAAGCACGGCTAATGAAATCGGGATGAGTGCTAATGATAGAGCGAGGTAACGCTGCATACATAACGCCCCTTTTCAGATTATTTTGTTTATTTTAATGATGTTATATGAAAAGGGGGTTTGTCAAGAGATTGCTGAACGAGTAAGATAAGGATGTGAAAAATTTTGCAGAGATACTTCGAGAGGAAGTGTAATGTATGAAACAAAAGGTGTTAATTGTTGGAGCGGGTGAAGGTGGAAGTACACTGCTAAGTCTGTTACAAAATTCGAATATATTTCAAATTATAGGGATTATTGATAGTAATCCAACGGCGAAGGGACTACAAATTGCAAAGGAATATGGGATTCCGATTAGTGATAGTGTAACTCCGTTTCTTTCTATGCATATTGATGTAATGTTTGATATGACAGGTGATTATGATTTACATAAAGTTTTATTGGGAAGCAAGCATAAAAACACCCTTCTTATACCAGGGGATATTGCAAAAATTGTTACGAAACTAGCGCATGAGAAGGAAAGCTTAATTGGGAAGCTAGAAGAGCAGACGCAACAAGGGAATTTAATTTTAAATTCAACGCATGACGGTATGATTGTTATAGATCAAGAGGGACAAGTTCGTCTGTTTAATAAAAGTGCAGAGCGTATTATCGGATATAAGAAAGAAGAGGCGATAGGAAAATATATTTTAGAAGTTATTCCAACGAGTAAGTTGCTTCGTATTATACGCACGAAAAAAATAGAAGTGAATCATGAACTGACGTTAGAGAATGAAAATAAGATCATTACAACGCGTATCCCGATATTAAAAGAAGATGGAGAAGTTCAAGGTGCATTTGCGATTTTTAAAGATATTACAGAAGTTGTAGATTTAGCGGAAGAAGTTACAGATTTAAAAGAAATTCAAACGCTACTTGAGGCGATTATTAATTCATCTGAGGAAGCGATTTCGGTTGTTGATGAGAAAGGAAGAGGGTTAGTTATAAACCCTGCTTATACGAAGTTAACGGGTTTAACCGAAGAGGATATTATAGGGAAGCCAGCTACAACTGATATTGTAGAAGGTGAAAGTATGCATATGAAAGTACTTCGGACGCGCCGAGCGGTACGAGGAATACATATGAAGATTGGGCAAAAAAAGCGAGATGTAATTGTGAATGTAGCACCGGTTATTGTTGATGGAATATTGAAAGGGAGCGTCGGGGTAATTCGCGATGTATCAGAAATTCAAAAGTTAACAAATGAATTGAATAGGGCAAGACAAATCATTCGAACGTTAGAAGCAAAATATTCATTTGATGATATTGTTGGTGATTCAGATGAAACGACGGCAGCTATTGAACAAGCGAAACTTGGAGCGAATACACCGGCAACAGTATTGCTTAGAGGGGAATCTGGTACGGGGAAAGAGTTATTTGCACACGCTATTCATAACGGTAGTAATCGAAAATACAATAAGTTTGTACGAGTAAACTGTGCTGCTATTTCTGAGACCTTATTAGAAAGTGAATTATTCGGTTATGAGGAAGGCGCGTTTTCTGGAGCGAAAAGAGGCGGGAAACGAGGATTCTTTGAAGAAGCGAATAATGGAAGTGTTTTTTTAGATGAAATCGGAGAGTTATCTGCAAATACGCAAGCGAAGCTCCTTCGTGTACTACAAGAAAAAGAAATTGTGAAAGTAGGGGGAACGAAAGCGATACCTATTAATGTTCGAGTGATTGCTGCGACGCATGTGAATTTAGAAAAAGCTATTTTAGAAGGGAAGTTCAGAGAGGACTTATATTATCGTTTAAATAAAATCCCGATTCAAATTCCTTCCCTTCGTCAGCGTAAAGGAGACATACCAGCGATTGCAGAAAGGCTAATTCAAAAAATTAATCAAGATTATGGTCGTAATGTAGAAGGACTCACCGATTCAGCCGTTTCATATTTACAATCATATGAATGGCCAGGGAATGTAAGGGAACTTGAAAATATTTTAGGACGAGCTATTATCTTTATGAATTATAACGAGATTTATATTGATGTACAGCATTTACCCCCTTTGCATAAAGAAGAGCAGGGGGAGTTAAACCGAAATAACTTATTACCTGAATTAGAAGAAAAGCCACTTGAACATTTAGTGACAGAGTTTGAAGGGAATATTATTCGTGGATATTTAGAGAAATTTGATGGGAATAAAACGAAAACTGCAAAAGCGTTAGGAATTTCAGTTCGAAACTTATATTACAAGCTAGAAAAGTACGACTGTGCAAAAAATAGCATGCAATAAATTGCGTACCATGCAATTTATTGCATGGTATACAAAAAGCGACAAAACGAGACAGAATATTTTGTTGTTTTCCAAAGTATTGATTTTACTGCATTTTGAATGCGTTTTCATTATTGGTAAGACCACTTTTAAAAGTTGGCACGGTATTTGCTTAATGAATAGACGAGGGACGACGGAAAGGGTTGATTACAAAATATGAAGTTAGAACACTTAATTGATCAAGCAGCAGGACAGCCTGAAAAAACTGTGGCTGTAGCAGTAGCTGAAGATCATGAAGTAATTGAAGCTGTAGCGAAAGCAATCAAGTTACAGCTAGCTCAATTTCGTCTATATGGAAATCAAGAGAAAATAATAGGGATGCTACAAGAGCATGGGTTACAAACTTCAGAACATATTGAAGTGATTGCAGCAGCGTCAAGTGCTGAGGCTGCAGAACTTTCTGTTAAATCTGTAAGCAATGGCGAAGCAGATGTACTAATGAAGGGGAACATCCCAACAGCAAATATTTTGAAAGCCGTATTAAATAAAGAGTGGGGGCTTCGCAAGGGCAGCGTACTTTCACACGTTGCAGCGTTTGAAGTTCCAAATTACGATCGTCTTATTTTTGTTACAGACGCAGCGATGAATATTGCACCTGATGTAACACAAAAAGCTGCTATTATACAAAATACTGTAGAAGTTGCCCAGGCAATAGGAATTGATTTGCCGAAGGTAGCGCCAATTGCAGCGGTAGAGGTTGTTAATCCTGCGATGCAAGCGACAATTGATGCAGCGATGTTAACTCAAATGAATCGCCGCGGACAAATTAAAAATTGTGTCGTTGATGGACCACTTGCTTTAGATAATGCAGTATCACAAATTGCAGCAGAACATAAAGGCATAGTAAGTGATGTAGCAGGTAAGGCAGACATTTTACTCGTCCCAACGATTGAAGCTGGAAATGTGCTATATAAATCACTCGTCTATTTTGCAAATGCAAAGGTAGGAGCGATGATTGCTGGCGCTAAAGCACCGATTGTTTTAACATCACGTGCTGATTCAGCAGAAACAAAAGTATATTCATTAGCATTGGCAGTTGCGACTGCTTCAAAATAAACCAAATAGGGTAAAACAATTAGGGGGAAACGACAATGACATTAGAAATCTTCGAATACTTAGAAAAATATGATTATGAGCAAGTGGTATTTTGTCAAGATAAAGAATCTGGTTTAAAAGCAATCATTGCAATCCATGATACAACACTTGGACCAGCTCTTGGTGGAACAAGAATGTGGACATATGATTCTGAAGAAGCGGCGATTGAAGATGCATTGCGTCTTGCAAAAGGGATGACATACAAAAATGCAGCAGCTGGTTTAAACTTAGGTGGTGCAAAAACAGTAATTATCGGTGATCCACGTAAAGATAAAAGCGAAGCGATGTTCCGTGCATTAGGACGCTACATTCAAGGACTAAACGGACGTTACATTACAGCTGAAGATGTTGGTACAACAGTAGATGATATGGATATTATCCATGAAGAAACTGATTTTGTAACAGGGATTTCACCATCATTCGGTTCTTCTGGTAACCCATCTCCAGTAACTGCATACGGTGTTTACCGTGGTATGAAAGCAGCTGCAAAAGAAGCGTTCGGTACAGATAACCTAGAAGGAAGAGTAATTTCTATTCAAGGTGTTGGTAACGTAGCATATCACCTATGCAAACATTTACACGCTGAAGGAGCAAAATTAATCGTTACAGATATTAATAAAGAAGCTGTACAACGTGCAGTAGAAGAATTCGGTGCAACAGCAGTTGAGCCAAATGAAATTTACGGTGTTGAATGTGATATTTACGCACCATGTGCATTAGGCGCAACAGTTAATGATGAAACTATTCCACAACTTAAAGCAAAAGTAATCGCAGGTTCTGCAAATAACCAATTAAAAGAAGATCGTCACGGCGACATCATTCATGAAATGGGTATTGTATACGCACCAGACTATGTTATTAATGCAGGTGGCGTAATTAACGTAGCAGACGAATTATATGGATACAATAGAGAACGTGCATTAAAACGTGTTGAGTCTATTTATGACACAATTGCAAAAGTAATCGAAATTTCAAAACGCGATGGCATAGCAACTTATGTAGCAGCAGATCGTCTAGCTGAAGAGCGCATCGCAAGCTTGAAAAACACTCGTAGCACATACTTACGCAACGGTCACGACATTATTAGCCGTCGCTAATCATTCATATACAACTTTTACGAAAGGTGTGGTTACCTCTTATGAGGTTTCCACTTCCTTTTAAATTTATTAGTGGAGGTAGCAACATTGTCCTTAAATCGAATTCTTGTTATTAATCCGGGTAGTACATCCACAAAAATTGGTGTTTTTGATAATGAAAGACCCGTTTTAGAAGAAACAATTCGTCATGATGAAGAACAGATTGGAAAATATAAGCGAATTATCGATCAATATGAGTTTCGAAAAGAAACAATTTTAGAAGTTCTACATTCTCATGGTATTAACATTTCAAAATTGAACGCTGTTTGTGGGCGTGGTGGATTACTTCGTCCAATCGAAGGTGGCACGTACACAGTAAACGATGCAATGTTAGAAGATTTAAAAAACGGATTTAGCGGTCATCACGCTTCAAATCTCGGAGGCATTCTAGCTTATGAAATCGCTTCTGGATTAAATATTCCTGCATTCATTGTGGATCCTGTCGTTGTAGATGAAATGGAGCCAATTGCTCGTATTAGCGGTATTGCTGGTATGGAACGTAAAAGTATTTTCCATGCATTAAACCAAAAAGCGGTTGCTCGTAAAGTAGCAGATGAATTAAATCACAAATATGAGGATTTAAATTTATTAGTTACACATATGGGCGGCGGTATTACAGTTGGTGCTCATAAAAAAGGAAAAGTTATCGATGTTAATAATGGCTTAAACGGAGAAGGACCATTTAGTCCAGAGCGTGCTGGTACAGTACCGGTAGGACAATTAGTTGAAATGTGTTTCTCTGGTGAGTATTACCGAGACGAAATGGTTAAAAAACTTGTCGGACAAGGTGGACTTGTAAGTCTTATCGGTACAAACGATGCAATTAAAGTAGAGAAAATGGTTGAAAAAGGTGATCCTGAAGCAACTCTTATTTATAAAGCAATGGCATATCAAGTTGCAAAAGAGATTGGCGGAGCTAGTGCTGTACTTCACGGGAAAATCGATGCAATCGTATTAACTGGTGGACTTGCGTACAGTAAAATTCTTGTCGATGAAATAAAAGAACGTGTTCACTGGATTGCAGATGTTATCGTACATCCAGGAGAAGATGAATTACAAGCGTTAGCAGAAGGGGCACTTCGTGTATTGCGTGAAGAAGAAGCGCCGAAAGAGTATGTTGTAAGAGAAAAACAAACAGTAGCTAGGGGTTGAGATAATGGCAAGAGAATATGATTTAGTCATCGTTGGCGGCGGTACTGGTGGATATGTTGCTGCTATTCGTGCATCACAACTAGGGTTAAAAACTGCACTTGTTGAAAAAGAAAATCTTGGTGGTACTTGTTTACACAAAGGATGTATTCCTAGTAAAGCTCTTTTACGTAGTGCGGAAGTATACGCAACTGCTAAAAAAGGAGAAGAGTTCGGGGTTATTGCAAGTAATGTAGAACTAAACTTTGCTAAAGTACAAGAGCGTAAAGAGAAGATTGTAACGCAGCTTCATAAAGGCGTTCAGCATTTAATGAAACAAGGTAAAATTGATGTGTTTGAAGGTATTGGCCGTATTCTTGGCCCATCTATTTTCTCTCCAATGCCAGGTACAATTTCAGTTGAACTTGCAAGTGGAGAAGAGAATGAAATGTTAATTCCAAAAAATGTACTTGTTGCAACAGGTTCTCGTCCAAATTCATTACCTGGATTAGAGTTAGACGGAGAGTATGTAATGTCTTCGGATCATGCCCTAAAAATGGAAACGCTTCCTAGTTCGATCATTATCGTTGGTGGCGGTGTAATCGGTATTGAGTGGGCATCTATGCTTGCTGACTTCGGTGTAGAAGTTACAGTATTAGAGTATGCGAAAAACATATTACCATTAGAGGATAATGACGTTTCAAAAGAGATGCAGCGTCTATTCAAGAAAAAAGGTATTAAAGTGGTAACTGGTGCAAAAGTATTACCAGAAACATTGGTAAAAGATAATGGAGTAACAATTCAAGCTGAACATAACGGTGAGAATAAAGCATTTAAAGCAGAAAAAATGCTTGTATCTGTAGGAAGACAAGCCAATACGCAAAATATGGGCTTAGAGAACACAGATATTGTTGTGGAAAAAGGATACATTCAAACAAATGAGTTTTATCAAACGAAGGAATCTCATATTTACGCAATTGGAGATGTAATCGGTGGCCTACAACTTGCTCACGTTGCTTCGCATGAAGGAATTGTTGCGGTAGAACATATTGCTGGTAAAGAAGTTACACCAATTGATTATTCTATGGTATCGAAATGCGTATATAGCAGTCCAGAAGTTGCTTCTGTTGGTTTAACAGAACAAGAAGCGAAAGAAAAAGGCTATAAGTTAAAAGTAGGTAAATTCTCATTCCGTGCAATCGGAAAGGCACTTGTATACGGAGAATCAGACGGTTTTGTAAAACTTGTAGTTGATGAAGAAACAAATGACATTCTTGGTGTTCATATGATCGGGCCACATGTAACAGATATGATTTCTGAAGCTGGCCTTGCAAGAGTACTTGATGCAACACCTTGGGAAGTAGCACATACAATTCATCCGCATCCATCATTATCTGAGGCGATTGGTGAAGCTGCATTAGCTGTAGATGGAAGAGCGTTACACGCATAAAAATGTGGATTTAGGAGGTTATGAAAAATGGCAGAAGTAAAAGAAAAGCGCCATGAAGAGCTTGGCTTAAGTGATGAGCAAGTATTAGAGATGTATCGTACGATGTTACTTGCGCGAAAAATCGACGAACGTATGTGGTTATTAAATCGTGCAGGTAAAATTCCATTCGTAATTTCTTGTCAAGGACAAGAGGCTGCACAAGTTGGCGCATCATTCGCTCTTGATAGAGAGAAAGATTATGCATTACCATACTACCGTGATATGGGTGTTGTATTAGCGTTTGGTATGACAGCTAAAGAGCTTATGTTATCTGCTTTCGCGAAAGCTGGAGATCCAAACTCTGGTGGTCGTCAAATGCCTGGTCACTTCGGTCAAAAGAAAAACCGTATTGTTACAGGTTCATCTCCAGTAACAACACAAGTACCTCATGCAGTTGGTATTGCATTAGCTGGAAAAATGGAGAAGAAAGATTTAGTAACGTTTGTTACATTCGGAGAAGGTTCTTCCAACCAAGGTGATTTCCATGAAGGTGCAAACTTTGCTGGTGTACACAAACTACCTGTTATTTTCATGTGTGAAAATAATAAATATGCAATCTCTATTCCGGTTGAAAAACAATTAGCATGTAAAAACGTATCAGATCGTGCAATTGGTTACGGTATGCCAGGATATACAGTAGACGGAAACGATCCGCTTGCAGTATATAAAGCTGTAAAAGAAGCAGCAGACCGTGGCCGTCGTGGTGAAGGCCCGACTTTAATTGAAGCAGTATCATATCGTTTAACAGCACATTCTAGTGACGACGATGATCGTGTTTACCGTGATAAAGAAGAAGTAGAAGAAGCGAAGAAAAAAGATTCAATAATAACATTTGCAGCTTATTTAAAAGAAGTTGGCGTGTTAACTGAGGAATTTGAAAAACAAATGTTAGATGAAATTATGCATATCGTAAACGAAGCAACAGAATATGCAGAAAATGCTCCGTATGCAGCACCTGAAGATGCATTGAAGCACGTATACGCAGAATAGGGGGGAACGTTTCATGGCTGTAATGTCTTATATTGATGCTATTACATTAGCAATGCGCGAAGAAATGGAACGCGATGAGAAAGTATTCGTATTAGGAGAAGATGTTGGTAAAAAAGGTGGCGTATTTAAAGCGACACACGGTTTGTATGATCAATTTGGTGAAGACCGTGCGCTTGATGCACCGCTTGCAGAATCTGCAATTGCTGGGGTAGCAATTGGTGCGGCAATGTATGGTATGCGTCCAATTGCTGAAATGCAGTTTGCTGATTTCATCATGCCAGCAGTAAACCAAATTGTTTCTGAGGCAGCAAAAATTCGTTATCGTTCTAATAATGATTGGACTTGTCCAATTACAGTGCGTGCGCCATTTGGCGGCGGTGTTCATGGTGCATTGTATCATTCACAATCTGTAGAAGCGATGTTTGCAAACCAACCAGGTTTAAAAATTGTTATCCCTTCTACACCATATGATGCAAAAGGCTTATTAAAAGCTGCAATTCGTGATGAAGATCCAGTATTATTCTTTGAACATAAGCGTGCATATCGCTTAATTAAAGGTGAAGTGCCAGAAGATGACTATGTATTACCAATCGGAAAAGCAGATGTGAAACGCGAAGGTGATGATATTACTGTTATCACTTACGGATTATGTGTTCACTTTGCTCTTCAAGCAGCTGAGAAGTTAGCACAAGATGGAATCTCTGCACACATTCTTGATTTAAGAACGGTATATCCGTTAGATAAAGAAGCGATTATTGAAGCAGCTTCTAAAACAGGTAAAGTTCTTCTTGTAACAGAAGACAACAAAGAAGGAAGTATTATGAGTGAAGTGGCAGCGATTATTGCTGAAAATTGTCTGTTTGATTTAGATGCGCCAATCGCACGTCTTGCAGGCCCAGACGTTCCGGCAATGCCATATGCACCAACAATGGAAAAATTCTTTATGGTAAATCCAGATAAAGTTGAAAAAGCAATGCGTGAACTTGCGGAATTTTAATCGGGGGGACTATACATGGCTGTAGAAAATATCACAATGCCTCAGCTCGGGGAGAGCGTTACAGAGGGTACAATTAGTAAATGGCTCGTTAATGTTGGCGATCACGTAAACAAGTATGATCCGCTTGCAGAAGTAATGACGGACAAAGTAAATGCCGAAGTACCATCTTCTTTCACTGGTATTGTGAAAGAGTTAATAGCTGGCGAAGGTGAGACGTTAGCTGTAGGTGAAGTTGTTTGTGTCATTCAAGTAGAAGGCGCAGATGAAGTAGCAGCAACAACTGTAGAGGAAAAAACGAAAGAAGAACCAAAAGCAGAAGTAACTACGCCTGAAAAAGCACCGAAGGCAAAACAGCCAACTGATGGAAAACCACGTTTTTCACCAGCTGTGTTAAAACTTGCGGGTGAGCATAACGTTGATTTAGATTTAGTAGAAGGTACGGGGGCAAATGGCCGTATTACTCGTAAAGATATTTTAAAGCTAGTGGAATCTGGAAATATTCCGCAAGCAGGTGCGAAGAAAGAGGAAGTTGTTGCGGTAGCAGCGCGTCCAGAAGCACCAAAATCAGCGGCAGTAGCACCGGTAGCGTCAAAAGTAGAAGCTGCAAAACCAGTTTCTGTGCCGACAATGCCTGGAGATATCGAGATTCCGGTAACAGGTGTGCGTAAAGCAATTGCAGCAAATATGTTACGCAGTAAACACGAGGCACCTCATGCTTGGATGATGATTGAAGTAGATGTGACAAACCTTGTGTCATACCGTAACTCAATTAAAGGCGATTTCAAAAAGCGTGAAGGCTTTAACTTAACGTTCTTTGCTTTCTTCGTAAAAGCAGTAGCACAAGCGTTAAAAGAATATCCTCAAATTAACTCAATGTGGGCTGGCGATAAAATCGTTCAGAAGAAAGACATTAATCTTTCTATCGCTGTTGCAACAGAAGAAGAGTTATTTGTACCAGTAATTAAGCAAGCGGACGAGAAAACAATTAAAGGTATCGCTCGTGAAATTACAGAACTTGCAGGAAAAGTACGCACGAAATCGTTAAAAGCGGACGAAATGCAAGGCGGAACATTTACAATTAATAACACAGGATCATTCGGTTCTGTTCAATCCATGGGCATTATTAATTACCCACAAGCGGCTATTTTACAAGTTGAATCAATTGTAAAACGCCCAGTAATTATGGATAACGGTATGTTCGGTGCTCGTGACATGGTTAACTTATGTTTATCACTTGATCACCGTGTACTTGATGGTTTAATTTGTGGTAAATTCTTAGGACGTGTAAAAGAAATTTTAGAAAACGTGTCAGAGAACAATACATCTGTATATTAATAAAAAGCTCGCATTTGCGAGCTTTTTATTATTTCATTTCTTCATTTGTATCCTACTATATGTACAAACCTTTCCCAGTAATCTTACAATGAATGATCATGTATTAGGAATTTGCGAAAATACATTGCTGATATATGGTATATAGATATAAAATAAGAAAAGAATAATTTTTTTGGCAAATCTTACTGACGAAACTGTAGTATAATATATTGTATTGTATGAAAAAGAGAGTTATTCTATATAAGTGTTTTATAGATAATGTGTAATCAGTCGTCAAAACATGAAGAATGTTGACTCCTGGTTTTTTATTTTGCTGTAACAATGTTTCAGGAGGATGTCATGAAAAGAAGTACCGAGTTTTTAAAAAGTTTAGATGTAAAATTAATTTTAATTTTGTGTGCATTATGTGTTACAAGTATAACGGCTATATATAGCAGTCAGCAAACTGGACAATATGGGGCTGAGAATTTTGCTCTGAAACAAGGTGTTAACTACATAATTGGGATTGTAATGTTACTTCTTGTTGCAAGTGTTGATTCAGATCAGCTACAAAAACTATCTTGGCCATTGTATATTGCTACATTTGCTTCGATTATTTTGTTGAAGATATTACCAGTTTCAAACTTTACACCTGAAATACTTGGGGCGAAAAGATGGTTTAGGTTTCCGGTAATTGGATCTATTCAACCGTCGGAGTTTTTCAAAATTGCACTGGTTATGTTAGTAGCAAATTTAGCAGTAAAGCATAATGCACAGTATATGGTTCGAACATTTAAAACAGACCTAATATTAATAGGAAAGGTAATGTTAGTAGCTATTCCTCCTACGGCTGTTGTATATAGCCAACCGGATACAGGTATGGTGTTCTTATATGCTGCTGCAATTGCATGTATTTTATTTATGTCAGGTATTCAGAAGAAATTGATAGCGTTATGTACAATTATTCCGGTGACCATAGTATCTGCGTTAATATTTATTTACGTAAGGTATGAGGATTTCTTCTTTAATAATTTAGTTACTTTACTAAAACCTCACCAACAATCACGAATTTTAGGTTGGTTAGATCCATTTGAACATACAGATCAAGGCTATCAAACACAGCAATCGATTTTAGCTGTAGGTAGTGGAGGTATGGAAGGGAAAGGATTTGGTGAAGGGAACGTCTATATTCCAGAGAAACACACTGACTTTATTTTCGCTACAATTGCCGAAGAAGGTGGATTTATAGTAGCGGCGTTAGTTGTGTTCTTGTTCCTGTTACTACTATATCGAACAATTATTATCGGTTATTCTGCTGATAATTTATTTGGTACATTATTATGTGCTGGATCAATAGGAATACTAACGGTTCAAATATTCCAAAATATTGGTATGATCGTTGGATTAATGCCTGTAAAAGGGATTGCATTACCTTTCTTATCGTATGGGGGAAGTTCCTTATTCTCGAATATGATTATGATGGGGCTCATATTATCGGTACGGAAAACGTATAAAAAATATATGTTTTCAGTTAAGTAAAAAAGCTGGTTCGTTTTTAAACGAACCAGCTTTTTTACATATATGCTCCTAAACGTTGCAAACTAAAACAGACTAGCAGTTTGGGATGTAAGGAGTGCAAAGTGATGCATATGCATATTTTTGAAGGAGCACGGCATCTTTCTAACGGTGAATGGGTTGTTCGAGCTATTATAGCGTACACATTTTTAATATTAGTTGCGAAATCGATGGGACAAAGATCCATCGCACAACTTCGCTTTTTAGATGTTGTATTAGTGTTATTACTTGGTGGGAATATTTCTAATGCGCTATCTGATGAAAAGGTCGGATTACTCGGTTCAATGATTACAACTTTTATACTAGTTGTACTTCATATTATAAGCTCTGTTTTAATGTTGAAATGGGATAGATGGAGACGCTTTTTAGAGCCTGCACCTATTATTCTTATACACAATGGTGCCATTGATTTTAGCAATTTGAAAAAGGCGAGAATTACGGCGGAATATTTATTTTCGGAACTTCGCATGCGAAATGTGAGCGATATTCAAACGATTAAATTAGCATTATGGGAAGCAAGTGGTGTTGTTTCTATATTTCAGTATCCAGAATATGAAGCAGTTTCTCGGCTTGATCTTAAAGTGGCGGGGAAAAAATCTCCAGTTGCTTTTATTTTAGTGAAGGATGGAAGAATTCAGCAGGACGTTCTCGCTTTAGTAGGAAAAACAGAAGAGTGGGCGAAAGAGTTTTTAGAGAAGAATGCAGAAATTGAATCCATTATGTTAGCTACAGTAGATGAAGCACATAAAATAAATATTTTGTTAAAAAAATGAAAAATATACGCATTTTGTCGTTTCATACATATGATACAATAGTGTGGACAACGAAAAAGGAGGCGATACGATGGGATATGTAGAAGAATTACGAAAAATAGTTGGTCATCGCCCTTTAATTTTAGTTGGTGCTGTTGTACTCGTTATAAATGAAAGTGGATATGTATTATTACAGCAAAGAACAGAGCCGTACGGAAAATGGGGGCTGCCTGGTGGGCTAATGGAGTTTGGTGAATCACCAGAGGAAACAGCTTACCGTGAAGTATACGAAGAGACAGGAATAGAAGTAAAGAATTTGCGATTAATCAATGTATTTTCTGGAGCGAACTATTTTACAAAATTAGCAAACGGTGATGAATTTCAATCCGTAACGACAGCCTATTATACGGATGAATACGAAGGTGATTTTGTTATGAATAAAGAAGAAGCGGTTCAGCTTAAATTCTTCCCAGTAACAGAACTACCTGACTATATTGTAGGATCGCATAAAAAAATGATTGTTGAATATATGAAGATTATGGAAAAAAGGATATAATAATAGTGAAAGAAATACAAAAACACAGTTCTGGTCGGTAGTCCAGACGCATGATTTCATGTCAGTAACCTTCCCCTCCGGGATGTCCAGTATTTCTAATTTTTTTTAAAGGAGGGGCTGTCAATGGATTTGACAGTATATCACGATGGTCAATTTTTTGTAGGAATTATTACGCATAAAGAAAAAGGGAAATTGTATGGAGCAAGGTATATTTTTGGAATGGAACCATCAGATGAGGAAATACTTATATTTGTGAATGGTCCAATGTTAGCATATTTCCAGCACGTCGCAAAATGCGGTGTGGAAGTTAAAGAAAAACTGCGTTCCAAAAATATAAAACGTATCATACGACAAGCGGCAAAAGAAGTAAATGTAAAACGTTTTACAAAGGCGCAAGAAGCAATTAGTTTATCTTATGAACTGCACAAACAAGATAGGAAAGTGCAATCTAAAGAGAGACGAGAAGCAGAAAAGCAGCGAAAACGTTTTATAAAAGTACAAAAAGCAAAGCAAAAGCATCGTGGCCATTAAGAAAAGGTGTTAGAGCAAGAGCTCTAACACCTTTTCTATGCCCAAATACAAGTAAGTTTACTTGTATTTCATAAACATTAACTGGTAAGATACAAATAGGTAATTTTAGAGGAGGGAAAAGATTGATTAACTTTAACTTTTTTATGAATGATGTTGTCCGTCAAGCGCGTGAAGAGATTGTCTCTGCTGGATATACAGAATTGACGACGCCGGAAGCAGTAGAAGAAGCATTTAAAAGAAATGGTACAACACTTGTAATGGTAAACTCTGTATGTGGTTGTGCAGGTGGCATTGCTCGCCCTGCTGCTGCGCATTCCGTACATTATGATAAACGTCCTAACCATCTTGTAACGGTGTTTGCAGGTCAAGATAAAGAAGCAACAGCAAGAGCACGTGAATATTTCGAAGGATATCCACCTTCTTCTCCATCATTTGCTTTGTTGAAAGATGGAAAAATTGTAACGATGGTAGAACGTCATGAAATTGAAGGTCATGAACCAATGCAAGTCATTGCGAAATTACAATCTTATTTCGAAAATAATTGCGAAGAACTATAAATAAGCGAAAAGGCGGTACGTCCACGATCAAGTGGATGTACCGCCTTTTTTTATTTAGAATTCAAAATGCTGAAACATGCATAGGTTTTTCTTTTTATGCATGTTTTTATACATGAGAAACGTTATTATTAATGCCATTTTATTTATTTTTATTTTATATATTGCATAAAAATAAAACTACTGATACAATACAAACATCGAATAAATATTCTATTAAACTTTTAAATATACATTATTAGGGGGAAGAAAGATGAAGAAGTTAGTATCAATATCATTTGCACTTATTTTAATTGTAAGTATGTTCAGTGCTTGTAGTAATGGGGAAGAAAAGGCGAATGGCAAAAATAAAAAAGTACTAGTTATGGGGACTTCAGCAGACTATAAACCGTATGAATACGTGGAAGCTTCAAAAAGTGATGAAATTATCGGCTTTGATGTTGATATTGCAAAATATATCGGAAAAGAACTTGGGTATGAAGTAAAAGTGAAAGATATGGATTTTGGAGGATTATTAGCATCTCTTAGCTCAGGGAAAGTTGATTTCGTTATGGCAGGTATGACGCCAACTGCAGAGCGTAAAAATAATGCTGATTTCACAGATATTTATTTTGTTGCTAAAAATATGATTGTTTCAAAAAAAGGCTCTAATATTAAATCATTAGAAGATTTGAAAGGAAAAAAAGTAGGGGTACAAACAGGATCAATCCAAGAAGAAAAAGCAGAAGAATTTAAAAAACAAGTCGATTTCAAAGCTGAGGGACGTGACCGTATACCAGAAATCGTACAAGAAATTAAAGCTGGTCGTTTTGACGCTGCAATTATAGAAGACACAGTTGCAAAAAATTATTTAGAAAAAATGAAAGAACTACAAGGAATTGAAATTCAAGAAGCACCAGAAGAAGTAGGTGCAGCAATTGCTCTTGCGAAAAACAGTGATAAAACAGAAGAATTTAATAAAGTAATTAAGAAAATGCAAGAAAATGGAGAAATGGATAAATTAGTGAAGAAATGGTTTGGCAGCGGAAAATAAGCTGCCTTTCACTTTTCTGTGAGGGGAATGAAAAGGATGAATCTAGATTTTTCGGCAATTACGCCTTCAATACCATATATATTAAAGGGCTTAGAAGTTACATTGAAAATTGTAGCTGCATCAGCTGTGGTAGGATTTATTTTAGGTACGTTATTAGCACTGTGTAAAATTGCTAGAATACGAGTACTAAACATTGCAGCAGATATTTATACATCAATATTTCGTGGCACACCACTTGTATTGCAATTAATGATTATTTATTTCGGTGTTCCGCAAATGATGGATTATGAGATACCAGCCTTTTTAGCAGCTGTACTAGCATTTAGCTTAAATTCAGGTGCATATATGTCAGAAGTCATCCGTGCCGGCATCCAAGCGGTCGATAAAGGGCAAACAGAAGCAGCAATGGCTTTAGGTATTCCGTACAGTAAAATGATGAGAAATATTATTTTTCCTCAAGCTTTAAAAAATATATTACCAGCGCTTGTGAATGAGTTTGCGACACTTACGAAAGAGTCGGCTGTAGTAACTGTAATAGGAGCGACTGATTTAATGCGCCGCGCTTATATTGTAGGCGGTGAAACATTTAAATATCTTGAGCCATTACTGTTTGTTGGACTTATTTATTATATATTAGTAATTATTCTTACATTAGTCGGGAAGGCAATTGAAGGGAGAATGAAGAAAAGTGATTAAAATTGACAACCTTCATAAATCATTTGGAAAAAATGAAGTATTAAAAGGAATTACAACAACGATTGAAAAAGGAGAAGTTGTTGCAATTATCGGACCGTCTGGATCTGGAAAGTCAACGTTTTTACGCTGTATGAATGTACTAGAAGCACCGACAGCTGGTCACATTTGGATTGGAACGGAAGAAGTAACGAATCCGAAAACAAATATTATGCACGTTCGTGAAAATGTCGGAATGGTATTTCAACATTTTCACTTATTCCCTCATATGACTGTATTAGAAAATATTACGTATGCTCCTATCAATGTAAAAGGAGTGACGAAGCAAGAGGCTGAAAAAAAAGCTGAGAAACTTTTAGAAAAAGTAGGGTTATTAGATAAGAAAGATGCATATCCCAATCGTCTTTCAGGAGGACAAAAGCAACGTGTAGCAATTGCGAGGGCACTAGCGATGGAACCGGAAGTTATGTTATTTGATGAACCGACCTCTGCGCTAGATCCAGAAATGGTGAAAGAAGTGTTAGAAGTTATGAAATCATTAGTTACGACAGGAATGACAATGGCAATCGTTACACATGAAATGGGATTTGCAAAAGAAGTGGCAGATCGCGTTCTCTTTTTAGATGGTGGAAAGCTCGTAGAAGATAGTAATCCAGAAGAGTTTTTTACAGCACCAAAAAGTGACCGTGCAAAAGAATTTTTGCAAAAGATATTGTAATATGTGAAGGGTACGTGAATAATAGGTAGAAAAGGATGACATTGCGTCATCCTTTTTTTATACTATTTTTAAATACATTTATACATATAGGAGTAATGATATGTTTAAAATTGGATATAGAACAGTGAAAACAGCGCTTGGAACGGGTGCGGCAGTTTTTATTGCTCAGCTATTAGGATTAGAATTTTATAGTTCAGCTGGTATTTTAGTCATTTTATGCGTGCAAAATACGAAACGAAAATCCGTTCAAGTATCGTTGCACCGTTTTTTAGCTTGTGTACTATCGATGGTGTTTGCGTTTTGTATTTTTGAAACGATTGGTTATACACCACTTGCGATTAGCGTATTGCTGCTTACCTTTATTCCGACTGCAGTTATGTGCAAAATTCAAGAAGGGATTGTCACGAGTTCGGTTATCGTTATGCATCTGTATTCATTAAAGCAAATTACATGGTCTATAGTTGGTAATGAAATTGCTATATTAACGATTGGAATTAGTGTCGCTTTATTAGTAAACATGTACATGCCAAGCAGTGAGAATAAACTGAAAGAGTATCAAGGGAAAATAGAAGACCATTTCAGAACGATTTTGTTTGAAATGGTCGTTTATTTACGAAATCGAGATAGTAATTGGAGTGGGGCCGAATTAATTGAAACAGAAATGATGCTGAAAGAAGCAAAAGATTTATCATTTAAAAAACTTGAGAATGCATTTATGCGAGAAGATGACTATTACTATCGTTATTTTAATATGCGTATGCAACAATTTGAAATTTTGGAGCGAATGATACCATTAGCTGCATCACTATCTTGGACATATGAACAAGCTGATATGATTGCAGACGTAATTGAAAATATAGGGAATTCTATTCGTCCTGAAAGTACAGGGGTCATTTCGTTAAGACAACTTCAAGAAATGCGAGAAGTATTCAGAGAAATGCCTTTACCAGTCTCGCGAGAAGAATTTGAAATACGTGCAAAACTCGTTCAACTTGTTTATGAAATGGAGCAATATTTACTCATTAAAAGTCGTTTTAAGGGAAAGGATAATATAAAAGAACTTATTTAGAAGGTAGGAATTATGTATGCCGTATCTTCTTTCTTTATTATTATGTCTTTCGTTATCACCAATCTGGCCTCTTGGTGATAACCCACGTGCTGGAGATCCTTATATAATTGTAAATAAAGCAACGAATAAACTAGCTTACATTGATGATGGGAAGATCCAAAAGGTTTTTCCAGTAGCGACAGGGAAAACAAATGAATTAACCCCAGAAGGAACCTTTGACATTGTATTGAAGGCGAAGGATCCATATTATATTGCGAAGGATATTCCTGGGGGCTCTCCAAAAAATCCACTTGGATCGAGGTGGATGGGATTTAATGCAAGAGGAACGGATGGAAGTAAGTATGGGATACACGGGACAAACCAGCCTAGTTCAATTGGAAAATATATTTCGCAAGGATGCATAAGAATGAAGAAACACGATGTGGAATATTTGTTTGATCGTATTCCACTTGGAACGAAAGTATCGATTGTGAAATCGAAAAAAACATTTCAGCAATTGGCGAAGGAAAAAGGGGCCATAGTATTTGGAAAAGTCAACGAAACGGTTGGCTTTTTTCTTTTCTATAAGTTGTCTTGACATGTGTACATAACCATGCGTTAATGAGAATATATAAAGATAATTGAGTAAAGGGGTTGCTCATATGTATTTAAATCCAAAAATTTCTTACATGCAGTTTTGTGTTGGTTTTCTATTTGTTATTACATTCATATTGGCAACTTTTAACATATGCTCTTACGTTGTAGCGATTGTATTTATGGCATTACTCAATCTTACTTTTGTTATTGGGGCATTTCAGCAGAAACAATATACAAGTTTTGTAATAGCACTTGTAATGGCCTTTTCCTTTAGCATTGTAGCAATTGTAATATATATAAAATAAAATGTTCAATACAAGATAGACTATCTCGATTTCGAGATGGTCTATTTTGTATATGTAAGCAGTAAAAAAAGGACGAGTGAATCGTCCTTTTTACCAAAACATACTTGCGCCAGTAAGTAATGTTGTTACAAGCATAGAAATTAGCATTATATAAACCATAATTTTTTGAGCTTTTTTATGCATAGTTAAACCTCCTTGCAAATCAGTACAATTTCATTGTAACGAGAAATGAAATTATGGACAAGGGGAGAGAAAGGACAAAATTCGGGAAGGGGGTGCAAAATATTACAGGAAATTTGAGCATACGTAGAGAATATGTTAAAAGATAGATTATTAATTTTTTGTTATGCAAGCTGAAGAATGGAGATACAATGATGAAAATATACGAAACAAATCGTTTACATTTAAGGGAAATTGATGAGTCGTATACTGAAAAAGTTCTTCAATATTACGACAGAAATCGTGAATTTTTAAAAGCTTGGGAAGAGTATAGACCGGAGGATTTTTTCACATTAGATTATCAAAAGAAAAAGTTGCAAAAGGATAGAAAAGAGTTTGCAGAAGGTAAAATCATCAGGCTATGGATTTTTAAAAAGGGTGATGATACGAAAATAATTGGTTGTATATCATTTAATTTAATTGTTCGCGGAATTTATCAATCTTGTGTACTCGGTTATAAATTAGATAAGGAAGAATTGAATAAAGGTTACACAACAGAAGCGCTTAGAAAAGCAATTCAAGTTACATTTGAAGAATTTCATTTACATCGTATAGAAGCACCAGTTATGCCACGAAATTTAGCATCTATACAAGTAGTGACGAAGATAGGATTTCAATATGAAGGTGTATCTCGAAAAATGCTAATGGTAAATGGCATCTGGGAAGATCATATGCGCTGGGTATTGTTAAACGAGTAATAGAAGGCAGATGGGTATCTAGATGTGTTAACCATCTGTTTTTTGTCTTGTATTTCGAAACTTTTGCGAAATTCTGTTATAATTAATGTTGTTACATACATAATGGTAGTGCAGGAGGCGCAGTCTTATGATTAATCAAGAACGTTTAGTAAATGAATTTATGGAGTTAGTACAAGTAGATTCTGAAACAAAATTTGAAGCAGAAATTTGCAAAGTGTTAACAGAAAAATTTACTGCTTTAGGTGTAGAAGTATTTGAGGATGACACGATGGGTGTGACTGGTCATGGTGCAGGTAACTTAATTTGTACTTTACCAGCAACAAAAGACGGTGTTGATACAATTTATTTCACTTCTCATATGGATACAGTAGTTCCTGGTAATGGAATTAAGCCTTCTATTAAAGATGGATATATCGTATCAGATGGTACTACAATTTTAGGAGCCGATGACAAAGCAGGATTAGCATCTATGTTTGAAGCGATTCGTGTCTTAAAAGAGAAAAACATTCCTCATGGTAAAATTGAATTTATAATTACAGTTGGAGAAGAATCTGGTCTTATTGGTGCAAAAGCGTTAGACCGTGAGCGTATTACAGCAAAATATGGTTATGCATTAGATAGTGATGGAAAAGTTGGTGAAATTGTAGTTGCAGCGCCAACACAAGCGAAAGTGAATGCGATTATTCGCGGGAAAACAGCTCATGCTGGCGTAGCACCAGAAAAAGGTGTATCTGCAATTACTATCGCAGCAAAAGCAATCGCAAAGATGCCACTTGGTCGTATCGATTCTGAAACAACTGCAAATATTGGACGTTTTGAAGGTGGTACACAAACAAATATCGTTTGCGACCATGTTCAAATCTTTGCAGAAGCTCGTTCTTTAATAAATGAGAAAATGGAAGCACAAGTTGCAAAAATGAAAGAAGCATTTGAAACAACTGCAAAAGAACTGGGTGGTCATGCAGACGTTGAAGTAAACGTTATGTATCCAGGATTTAAGTTTGCTGCTGGCGATCACGTTGTAGAAGTTGCGAAACGTGCAGCTGAAAACATCGGTCGCACGCCTTCTCTTCACCAAAGTGGTGGCGGAAGTGATGCGAACGTAATCGCAGGACACGGTATCCCAACAGTTAATTTAGCAGTTGGTTATGAAGAAATTCATACAACAAATGAAAAAATTCCTGTTGAAGAATTAGCGAAAACAGCAGAATTAGTAGTAGCTATTATCGAAGAAGTAGCGAAGTAAGTAATAAAGTCAAAAAGACGTGTGAACCAATTATGGTTTACACGTCTTTTTTTATTTTGATTCAATTGCTTTCACAAGGCGGATAAGCCAATATAAGAAGACCCATGGAAGTACATAAGTTGTTGTAAAACGTATGAAATGAGAGAAGATTCCTAAAGCGTAAATGTTAATGTTAAAAAGGGGAAGTAACAAATAATTAATCGCAAGGATTACTATAATAATAATAAATACATAATTGAGTTTATTATGTTGTTTCATAACGATTCATCTCCTTTACAATAATATCCATTTGTTACGTACAGTATAGCAAAAAATAGATAGAGAAAAGCCAATAATTATTATAACTTGTAAATAAATTTGATATAATGAAGGAACAAATGTTCTTTAAGGGGTGAGTATTATGCGAGAAATGTATCCGAAAAATGGTCGTGTTATTTTACATGTAGATATGAATTGTTTTTTCGCATCTGTTGAAATTGCTCATGACCCATCATTACAAGGAAAGCCATTAGCGATTGCGGGGAATGAAAAAGAGAGAAAAGGAATTATCATAACATGTAGTTATGAGGCGAGAGAATATGGAATACGTACGACGATGCCTCTATGGGAAGCGAAGCGATTATGTCCGCAATTAGTTGTGAGGCACCCTAATTTTACATTATATCGAGAAGCTTCATTTCAAATGTTTCAAATTCTTTCCCGTTTTACAGAGAAAATACAACCGTTTTCTATAGATGAAGGGTATTTAGATATTACAGATTGCTATGCGCTCGGTTCGCCTCTTGAAATAGCGAAGATGATTCAACAAGCGTTAGTAACAGAGTTACAGCTTCCATGTAGCATTGGGATTGCCCCAAACCTTTTCCTAGCAAAGACTGCTTCAGATATGAAAAAACCTCTTGGTATTACAGTACTCCGAAAACGTGATATCCCAGAAATTATTTGGCCACGATCAGTTGCAGAGATGCATGGAATCGGAGAAAAAACAGCTGAAAAACTAAAAGACATTCATATACATACAATTGAACAGTTAGCAAAAGGAGACGAGCATATCATTCGCGCTAAAATTGGAAAGCATGGTGTTGATTTACAAAAACGTGCAAAAGGTATGGATGACAGGGAAGTTGACCCGAATCAAATGGGACAACATAAAAGCGTTGGAAATTCTATGACTTTCTCAAAGGATATGGACGAAGAAAAAGAATTACTTGATATGTTAGAAAGATTATCGAAATCAGTAAGCAAAAGGCTACAAAAACGAACTCTCGTTAGTTATAACATTCAAATTATGATTAAATACCATGATCGTCGCACAGTAACACGGAGTAAACAATTGAAAAATGCAATATGGGAAGAACGGGTTATTTTCCAAGCAGCATCACGTTTATGGAAGCAACACTGGGATGGTGATTCTGTTCGTTTGTTAGGTGTTACAGCTACTGAATTAGAGTGGAAGACAGAATCAGTGAAACAGTTAGATTTATTTTCATTTGAAGAAGATGCGAAAGAAGAGCCGTTACTCGCTGTTATTGATCAAATTAATGATAAGTACGGAACACCTCTTTTACAGCGAGGTAGTCAATTATTGCGTAAGCAAGAGAAGTCGTTTCAGCAAAAATTAGAAAATAAGTTTATGTAGAAGGTGTCATGAATGTAAAACCTTCTTTTTTTAGATGGAAGAGGGAATCCGGCCATGCGTAGAAGCGGTCAGATCCTTTTTCGGCCCCATGCCAAATTAAAACAAAAAAATCAAACGGGTATGGGTTGTTTTTGATTATCCATTTTGTGTATAAATTGAAGACAAAAAATGGATGTATGTAAAAGGTGTCATGAATATACCCCCTTTCTTTTTAGATAGAAAAGAGTATCCAGCCGTTGCTTAAAAGATGGAAACCAAAAAATGGATTTATATCATGACACTTTTTGTATTTAACCTGCCTCTAAATCTAATGAAGTTTTCCAGCCTGCAGCAGTAACACCAGATTCCAAAAGCATTCTACTTACTATTTTTTCAATTAAGACAGCCGCATTTGTCTTGCAATGTAATGTGGCTTGTATACATACTTTTTGATTAGAATCAACATCTTCACTATACAATTCTTTTAAACCGAGACCTTCAGAACTTACCATGTGCATGAGTAAAAAACGAATATGTGCTTCATTTTCTTCTGAACAAGTAAGAGAAAGGAAGTAATTTGTTTGTTCAGGTGATTCTTCTTTTGATTTATTGTTCATAAATAGAGCGATTGGGCGAAGGAGTATATTTGCTAGTAACACGCCGGTTGCGCCTAATATAGCTGCAACGAGGAAACCCGCACCTGTAAGAGTACCAACAGCAGCTGCACACCATAAAGTAGCCGCAGTATTTAGGCCTCTAATACTAAAACCATCGCGGATAATAACGCCGCCCCCTAAGAAGCCAATACCACTAACAACTTGAGCAGCGATGCGTGACGGACTAGCATCATGATCAAGCATGACGGATAATAAAACAAATATACAGGCACCAAGTGATACGAGAGCATTTGTCCGTAGACCAGCCATTCGGTGTCTCCATTGTCTTTCCATTCCGATACAAGCTCCTACAATAATTGCTATAAATAATCTTAATACAATGTCATACCATACCATCATAGTCACCTCCATACATTTAAGTAATGATTATGTTATGTTTTTAAAATAATGAGTGGAGAATACCCACTCATTATTATTTTTACAACCAGCTATGAAATTTTTTAATATAAAGTTTTTTCAGGAATTGTGTTAAGAAAGCATAACCTAATAATATTCCTATGAGCCACGGGAAGTAGCTTAGTGGTAATGCTTGTAAACCAATTGCTGCACCAAGTGGTGAGAATGGAATATAAATTCCGATTGCCATAATACAAGCGGTTAATAAAAGAACTGGTATTGATGCTGTACTTTGAATGAACGGAATCTTCTGTGTTCTGATCATATGAACAATTAATGTTTGAGTTAGTAGCCCAACGACAAACCAACCTGATTGGAATAGTGATTGTTCTCCAGGTGTATTTGCACCGAATACATTCCACATGACAACGAATGTGATAATATCGAATATAGAGCTAATTGGACCGATGCAAATAATGAAGTTACGCAAGTTTGCAGTATCCCATTTTCTAGGCTTCTCTAAAAATTCCTTATCCATTTTATCCCATGGAATTGAAAGCTGTGAAATATCATAAAGTAAGTTTTGAATTAACAGATGAATTGCAAGCATCGGTAAGAATGGAATGAAAGCACTTGCCACTAATACACTAAATACATTTCCGAAGTTAGAGCTAGCTGTCATTTTTATATATTTTAAAATATTGCCGAAAGTAGTGCGTCCTTCTAAAATACCTGCTTCTAATATAGTTAAACTTTTTTCAAGTAGAATAATATCGGAAGATTCTTTTGCAATGTCAGTAGCAGTATCAACAGATATTCCAACATCAGCATCACGTAGTGCAACGGCATCGTTAATACCATCCCCCATATAACCTACAGTATGACCATTACCTTGCAATACACGAATGATGCGGGACTTTTGCATTGGATTTAGTTTTGCGAACACTGTTGTTTCTTCTGCTAGTTTCGCTAATGCTTTATCTGGTAAAGAATCAATTTCGTAACCAAGGACAGGCTCACCTATATTTAATCCCACTTCTTTACAAACTTTTCTTGTAACAATTTCGTTATCGCCCGTTAAGATTTTCACTTGTACGCCGTGTTTATGCAATGCTTGAATTGCAGAAGCAGCAGATGGTTTAGGCGGATCTAAAAAGCCGATATATCCAGTAAGGATCATAGCGGATTCATCTTGTACTGCATAAGCTTTATGATAAGGTTTGTTATCTTTCTTGTATGCTACAGCAATGACACGCATTCCTTCACTGTTTAAAGTTTCGCTAAGATGTTTTACATTTGCTCTCATTTCTTCAGTAAGAGGGACAATTTGCCCATCCACTTCAGTGTAATTACAAATTGATAAAATTTCTTCTACGGCACCTTTACAAACCATTGTCTGTTCACCTGAAATATCTTTCACGATAACAGACATGCGACGACGAGCGAAATCGAATGGAATTTCATCTAGCTTTTGAAAAGTTGATGGATCAAACTTATGGTTTTCCTCTGTATGTTCAATGACAGCTTTATCTATTAAATTTTTCAATCCAGTTTGATAGAAGCTATTTAAATATGCAAATTGTAAGACGCGATTGCATTCATTTCCATTAGGATCTAAATGACGAACAAGGACGACTTTATCTTCTGTTAAAGTTCCAGTTTTATCCGTGCAAAGGATGTTCATAGCACCTAAGTTTTGAATTGAGTTTAGCTGTTTTACAATTACTTTTTCTTTAGACATGTTCACGGCACCTTTAGCTAAATTAGCAGTTACAATCATTGGTAACATTTCAGGTGTAAGACCAACTGCAACGGCAATAGCAAAGAAGAAAGCTTCTTGCCAATCTCCTTTTGTGAATCCATTAATGAGAAGGACAATGGGTGCCATAATAAGCATGAATGTGATTAAGAGCCAACTTACTTTGTTTACGCCTTTATCAAAGCTTGTTTCTGCACGTTTTCCGATAACCTTTTTTGCTAAAGAGCCGAAATACGTATCCGTACTAGTTGAAACAACAACAGCTTTTGCGCTACCGCTAACAATATTTGTACCCATAAAGCAAAGGTTTTCCATATCGAGCGGATTGTAATTTCTTTTCATGTTTTTCGGTAATATATGTTTATTTTCCGTATGGTAGCAGTTCTCGTATTTTTCTACAGGAAGTGCTTCCCCTGTTAAAGAAGATTGATTAACAAATAAATCTTTAGCGGATAAAATACGCACATCAGCTGGAACGATATCACCAGCTGAAAGTGAAATAATATCGCCAGGTACAAGTTCTTCAATTGGAATTTCCATTGTATGATTACGGTTTAAATTGGTTACGTTTTTTGTTTCGTGTACAAATCCATCTATTCTAAAGACACTCGCAGTTGTTCGAACCATAGCCTTTAACTTATCCGCCGCTTTCTGAGAGCGGAATTCTTGTAGAAAGCGAATCGTTGCACTTAGCAGTACCATTACAGATACGACAATTGTTCCTTGTATGTCATCTGTGAAAAAAGAGAGTGCTCCAAGAGCCAATAAAACAAAAATAAATGGATTTTTAAATGCCATCAGAAATTGAATATACCATGGCAATGTTTTATTATGAGCAATTTCGTTCGGACCATATAAAGAAAGTCTACGAGACGCTTCTTGTTTAGAGAGTCCATCTTGTGTTGTTTCTAAGAGTTTTAATGCAGAGTTTACATCCTGTGTTGCAACTTCCACTAATAATTCGTTATTTGCTTTCATGCTATCTTGATCGTAAGCATGCTTTGTTTCTTGTCTTTGTAAATTTAACATTGGTAGTTCCTCCTCTTTCATGAAGGAGGAAACAATCTGTTACTCGACTATTTAAAGTTGGGAGGAACAGCTTCTTTCCTACCTACATGGTGAAATATTAACGTAAAACATATGGGTATCTGGGCCGAATCATCACTTGCCACTGTTCCTCACCTCCGTACAATTAGTAGTTTCTGAATATGCTATGTTTGTTTCATAGTAAGGTGCATAAAGATATAAAAAAGACCTTTACTCAAAACGAGTAAAGGTCTGAATTCGTAGTCAAAAAGAGTCAACAACAAAGACTGTTATTAAACATAGATAAAAACAGTTTTTGTGTATGACAAAACATACGCACCTCTCCCTCGTTGAGTTTTAGCACTGTATAGCATAGGTACTGAAACCAGCTACGTTAAGAAAGGCCTTCATTCCGACCTTTCCTGTTGACCCATTGGCGTCTCTCGACATTTTTGGGCAGCAGCGTTTCTCTATACAGGAGCCTCACCTAACAGAGACCATATTCAATTACATGTTGAATGTTAGCACTGTAAAATCATAGTGTCAATATCTTTTTAATCTGTTTTTTTGAAAAATTAAATAGATTTATGATTGGTATATAGTATGAAATAAGATGTGAAAATTAAAAATTAATGAACATAAAAAAAAGCACTGATCACAGTGCTTTTTTTTATAGATTATGAGATTGTAGGGTTTTCAAAAATAACAATCTCTGAATTACTTGCTGTTGAAACGCGTTGTGCGTAATATGTTAAAGCCGAAGAAATATATGTTGGTAACGTCTCATTTGTATGCGATGTTGTATATTCATGAATTAATTCTTTTAAAGTCGTCCACTCTAGTTGTGCTGGGTGATCAGAAACGAAAGAACTTACCCAGCGATCAAATGAAGATGAAAAATCAGTTTGTAAACGAAATACTTCTTTCATAATAAAACGCTCCCTTTATATGTGATATAGTTATATTACTACAAAACACGAATGATTGTTAAGTTTTTTATTTTGAATGTTCGTGTTATATAGTTGTCTAGATGATTGGTTATGTAAATTCAATTTGCCATTTGAAATAACATTCCGTAAGATGAAAGATAGATTATATAAAGAGCTGGAGGAAAGAAAGTGGAATTTGTATTTTTAGGAACTGGTGCAGGTGTTCCTTCAAAAGGAAGGAACGTTTCAGCAATCGCCTTACAATTGCTAGAAGAACGAGGGCAAACATGGCTATTTGACTGTGGTGAAGCGACTCAGCATCAAATTTTACATACATCTGTACGCCCAAGACGCATTGAAAAAATATTTATTACCCATTTACATGGAGATCATATTTTTGGTCTGCCTGGTTTATTAGGGAGCCGTTCTTTTCAAGGAGGAACGACGCCGTTAACAGTGTACGGCCCAAAAGGAATTAAACAATTTATTGAAGTAGCATTATTAGTAAGTACGACACATGTTAAATATCCACTTGAAATCGTTGAGATTACGGAAGAAGGTATTGTGTTTGAGGATAATGAATTCTGTGTAGAAACAAAAAGGTTATCACACGGAATCGAATGTTTCGGATATCGGATTGTAGAGAAAGATATACAGGGAGCTCTTTTAGTGGATAAATTACTGGGAATGGGTGTGAAACCTGGTCCAGTTTTTAAACGCTTAAAAGATGGTGAAGTAGTTGAATTAGAGAATGGCACAGTGTTAAATGGAAAAGATTTTATCGGCCCGCCTCAAAAAGGCAGAGTTATTACAATTTTAGGCGATACACGATATTGCGAAGCGAGTAGAGAGCTTGCGCAAGATGCTGATGTACTTGTTCATGAAGCGACTTTTGCGGCAGAAGATGAACAGCAAGCACATGACTATTTCCATTCAACAACAGAACAAGCTGCGCGTATTGCATTAAATGCAAATGTAAAGCGATTAATATTGACACATATTAGTTCTCGTTATCAAGGAGATACATATAAGGAATTGCTGAAAGAAGCAAGAGAGTTATTTTCTAATACAGAAATCGCGATGGATTTGAAATCATTTCCAGTAGAAAAGTAATGTTCAAAAAAATGGTGACATATGTTTGCCATTTTTTTTATTTATAATAAAATTTTTTTTTACTAAAACTGTTATCATTTTATATTTATATTGGATAACACAGAAAGTTGTAATGGTTTAGAGATATAGGATAAAAATATATAATATCGATTATTTAGAAAAACTGTTATATAAGTAGGACGACATACAAGTGATACAAATAGGAAAAACGGATTTTTATTCAGAAATTTTAAAATTCAATAAAAGTAAGCGTTTCATAAAAAACAAGCTATAATGAGGGCACATTATAATTTATAGTAAGTTACAGCGTGCGTTTTAGCCATTTTTCGTAACAAACGAAATTGACTAAAAAGGGAGAGGGCATCATGGAGATTTAATTGGTATACCATTTTTAAAAGAGGTTGGACAATCAGCAGGTAGTCTAGGCGGGGTAGCCGGTGCAACTTTAGTTGCATTAGCAATGGGTGTATCACCTGTTTATGCTATGCTTGTAGGGGCTTCTGTGTTAAACTTTGGATTGCTACCAGGCTTTATTACTGGTTATCTTATATCATTTTTAGTAAAACAAATTGAAAAATGTGTACCAGAAGGATTAGATTTAATGATCCAATGAAAGTAACGTTATGTTTCTTATGTATTATGGTATCTGGTATTATTTCAGGATATATTGGTTCACTGCTATTCAAAAACTATCCAATTCGTACAGCGGAGCAAATTCGTGGTACGGCTGAAAAAGCAACAGATGTGGCAGCTTAATAGAATAGTAGAAAAAATTTTCATAGAGGTTTAGGGGGAGTTATGATGAAGTACCGCTCAGTGTTTGATATTATTGGTCCAGTTATGATTGGTCCATCAAGTTCACATACAGCAGGCGCGGCAAGAATGGGGCAAGTTGCTCGTCAGCTGTTTCGTCATGAGCCAGAGAGAGTTAGCATTTCATTATATGGTTCATTTGCAAAAACATACCGTGGTCACGGTACCGATGTAGCGCTAATCGGTGGAATACTAGGATTTGAAACAGATGATTTACGTATTCCAAGTGCGTTAGATATTGCAAAAGAACGCGGGATTGAAGTGGAATTTATTGAAGAAGATGCAAATGCTCCGCATCCAAATACAGCGAAAATTCGTCTGTATAAAGGTGAAGAGGAAATTGAAGTTGTTGCTTGCTCAATTGGTGGCGGTAAAATTGAAGTTGTAGAATTAAACGGATTCGATCTTCAATTAACAGGCACGAGTCCAGCACTACTTATTGTAAATAACGATCGCTTTGGTGCTATCGCAGCTGTAGCTTCAATCCTTGCTAAGCATGAGATTAACATTAGTACAATGAGTGTTTCTCGTAAAGAAAAAGGAAGAAGAGCGCTTATGGTCATTGAAACAGATGAATTATTAGCAGATGAAGTGATTGAAGAAATAAATGGACAACAAAATATTTGCCAAGTAACTATTATGGATTAATTGCAGGGGGGAAACACCATGTTTCGGAACGCAGCGGAACTAGTGGCGCAAGCTAAAGAGCAAAATGTAAAAATCGCAGAAATTATGATTCAATGTGAAATGGATACAAGACGTATTTCACGTGAAGAAGTAATTGCTGGTATGGAAAAGAACTTAGTCGTGATGGAACAAGCAGTAGAACGTGGTATTCGTGGTGTAAAATCACCGACGGGTTTAACTGGCGGAGATGCTGTGAAAGTTCGAGAGTATATGAAGAGCGGAAAAGGCTTATCTGGGGATACAATTTTGGACGCAGTGAGTAAAGCGGTTGCGACAAATGAAGTAAACGCAGCGATGGGAATCATTTGTGCAACACCAACAGCAGGTTCTGCTGGAACAGTGCCAGGTGTACTGTTTGCACTTAAAGAAAAATTACAGCCTACACGTGAAGAAATGATTGAATTTTTATTTACAGCAGGAGCTTTCGGTATGGTTGTTGCGAATAATGCTTGTATTTCCGGCGCTGCAGGAGGTTGCCAAGCTGAAGTAGGTTCAGCAAGTGGAATGGCAGCGGCAGCAGCAGTTGAGATGGCTGGTGGAACACAAGATCAAGCAGCTACAGCGATGGCGATTTCATTAAAGAATATGCTTGGTTTAGTATGTGATCCTGTTGCAGGGCTTGTAGAAGTACCTTGTGTAAAACGTAATGCAGCAGGAGCTGCGAATGCCATGATTTCAGCTGATTTATCATTAGCTGGTGTAACTAGTACAATTCCATGTGATGAAGTCATTGAGGCGATGTTTAGAATTGGACAAACGATGCCAGTAGCACTTCGTGAAACAGCAGAAGGTGGACTTGCGGCAACACCAACAGGTCGTCGTCTGCAAGAAGAGATTTTTGGTAAGAGTAATAACTAAAAGCATATCATATGATTAAAGTAAAAACGGAGCTCAAATAAAGTTGAGCTCCGTTTTTATTTTTCTTTTGCTATTTTTTCTAATGTTTTTCCAAGATCGTGTGATCGTTTCGTTGCTTGTGTAATACATGAGATTAATGCTTGTTGAAAATTATGCTCCTGTAATACTTCAATACCTGCTTCAGTTGTTCCACCAGGAGAAGTAATTTCTTTTCGCAAAATAGAAGGGTGTTTTTCGCTTGCTTTTAGCATTTCAGCAGCACCAATCATCGTCTGAAGAATAAGAGATTTTGCAACATCTTCTTTTAAACCAATTTTTTTTGCTGCCTCTTCCATTGCCTCTACCAGGTAATAAATATAAGCTGGTCCACTTCCGGATAATGCAGTTACAGCATGCATATCTTCTTCTTCTACAACAGAGACGAGACCAATCGTTTCGAATAACGATGTTGCAATGCGAATATGTTCCTCCGTTGTGTGTTCTGAAGGTGAGATAGCGGTGGCGGATTTTAAAATGGCTGCAGATGTATTTGGCATTGCACGAATAATCGGAACGTCTTTTTGAAGTAGGTTTCTAATTGAATGAGTAGAAACACCTGCTAATAACGAAATAATAAGCAAGTCATTATTTATGTATTCTTTAAGAGGAATAATCGCTTCTGCGACATCTTTTGGCTTCATAGCTAGAAAAAGAATATTTGCATCAGCAAGTAATTCCTTTTTATTATGTGTACCTTTGACACCGTATTTTTTATGTAACTCCTGTAATCTTGTCTCGTTAGAACGATTACTTACAGTGACATGTTCTCCCTTAACAACATTTGCGTTTAATAAACCACCAATAATCGCTTCGGCAATAGAGCCTGCACCGAGAAAGGAAATGTTTTGCATAGACATGATGTGCCTCCTTTAAATTTGGTTAGAAATACTTATAAATGTACATACATTCGTTTTTTAATGGAAAACACCTCTTTTTATCTGAAAATAATGACAAATTTATAGGGAAGTTGTAAACTGAAGAGGTATTCATTTTTGAACCGGAAAAAGACAGGGGGGGCTAAGCATGACGGCGATTCATCGAATGGAGATTCCTGTTCCATTTGCAGTTGAGACAGTGAATGTGTTTTTAGTTGAGGGAGAAACATTAACGTTAATTGATACAGGGACAAATACAGAAGAAGCAAAGAAGGCATTAGAAAGTCAATTAGGTGCATTAGGGTATAAGATAGAAGATATTGAAACGGTAGTGATTACGCATCACCATGCGGATCATTGCGGACTTTTAAATACATTTTCTGAAAAAGTAAAGATTATCGGACATCCTTGGAATGAACCGTGGATTACACAGAATGCTGAATTTTTAAAGAGGTATCATGAATTTTTTAAAGAGACAGCCTTGCAGTTCGGCGTTCCAGCAGTATTTCTGAATGATGAGGCGTTATTGACGACGAAGACACTTAAATATTCTTGTAATAGATCGTTAACACATACCGTGAGAGAGGGAGATCGTATAGATTCGTTACCTGGATTTACAGTGATTGAAACCCCGGGTCATGCTTCCACTCATATTTCATTATATAGAGAATCTGATGGAATATTAATTGGTGGGGATGCTCTCATTAGTCATATTTCTTCAAATCCAATATTAGAACCACCATATGAAGGGCAAACAGAAAGAGCGCGTCCTTTATTGCAGTACAATCAAACGTTAAAACGTTTAAGTGAAATGAATATTTCACGTATTTTATCAGGGCATGGGGAAGATGTTCTGAATGTGAAACAACTTATTGAAACAAGGTTACAAAAGCAAGAGATACGTGCTTTTAAAGTACTTGAACTATTAAAGGAAAAGCCAATGACAGCATTTGAAGTATGTGTAAAACTATTTCCGGTCTTATATAAAGAGCAATTGCCACTTACTATCTCAGAAACTGTTGGACAATTAGATTTTTTAGCATATAATCAACAAGTGATGATTGATGAATCCTCACAACAATTGATTTATTATGCAAAGTAGGTGACAGCAATGACGGGACGTTTACGAGAAAAAGTAATCGTCATTACAGGTGCTTCTAGTGGAATTGGAGAGCAAGTTGCAATGCAGGTTGCAGAGCAAGGGGCGACGCCCGTATTAATGGCTCGAACGGAAGAGAAGCTACAAGCATTAGCAGACAAAATTAAAGTAACTTATAATACGCCTTGCTATTACTATGTATTAGATGTAAGTGAAGAAACGAAAGTACAATCTGTTTTTTCAAAGGTATTACAAGAAGTAGGACGTATTGATATATTGGTAAATAATGCTGGGTTTGGTATTTTTAAAACGTTTGAAGATGCTTCAATGGATGAAGTAAAGGATATGTTTCAAGTAAATGTATTTGGATTAGTAGCTTGTACGAAAGCTGTATTACCTTATATGGTAAAAAGGAACGAAGGACAAATTATTAATATTGCTTCATTGGCTGGAAAAATTGCAACTCCGAAGTCGAGTGCTTATGCAGCAACAAAACACGCTGTATTAGGATTTACGAATAGCTTGCGTATGGAGTTATCTAACAAAAATGTGTATGTAACAGCAATTAACCCAGGACCGATAGATACGAACTTTTTTGAAATAGCCGATCAATCAGGTACATATGTGAAAAATATGGGACGTTACATGTTAAAACCAACATATGTAGCAGAACAAATCGTAAAGGCGATGCAAACGAAAAAACGTGAAGTAAACTTGCCAAAGTGGATGGGAATGGGGCCAAAGCTCTACGCATTATTCCCAGGTTTATTTGAACGTGTTGCAGGCAAATCATTAAGTAAAAAATAGGAGATTTCCATATGGAAATCTCCTATTTTTTTATTTTCCAGTCACATAATCGTAAACGATATCCTCAACTGCCTCGTATACATCAATTTCAGTATTTGAATGAATTATCGTTTGAATATGTTTAATTAGCATTTCCTGATCCTCTTTTGAAACAGGATTACATTGATATTGCCGAAAACTTTTTGTAATCATTTTCTCAATTAATTTTTCATTCATGTTTTTCCCCGCCTGTATGTATACATGTATTGTTTTATTGTACTTGAAGTGAAATGAAAATACTATTATACATTGTTTTTGTATAAAAATTAGATCGTATATATTGTTTTCTTAGTAAAATTAAGTTTTTTAAGTTTTAAAAATTTATAAATATTTAATTGACTCTATAAATATACAATATTATAATCATACTTAATTTAAAGAATCGATAGAGGAGGAGCATATGAAAGTCGCGATTATTGGAGCAACTGGGTATGGAGGTATTGAGTTAATTCGGTTATTAGAGCAACATCCATATTTTTCGATAGCATCTCTCCATTCTTTTTCGCAAGTTGGCGAGTGTATAACAAATGTATATCCGCATTTTCAAAATGTTCTTGTCCATACGTTACAAGAAATTGATGCAGAGGAAATAGAGAAGAAAGCAGAAATTGTATTTTTAGCAACCCCAGCAGGAGTGTCGGCAGAGTTAACTCCAAAATTATTAGCAGTAGGTTTAAAAGTAATTGATTTATCTGGAGACTTTCGCATGAAAGATCCTTCGACATATGAACAGTGGTATAAAAGGGCAGCTGCAAAAGAAGAAGTTCTTAGGAAAGCGGTATATGGATTAAGTGAATGGAAAAGGTCCGAGATTCAAAATGCAAATTTAATTGCAAACCCAGGATGTTTTGCTACAGCTGCATTATTAGCGATATTGCCGTTAGTACGTAGCGGCATGATTGAAGAAGATTCAATTATTATTGATGCCAAATCAGGAGTATCTGGAGCGGGCAAAACGCCAACAACAATGACTCATTTTCCTGAGCTATACGATAACTTGCACATTTATAAAGTAAATGAGCATCAACACGTTCCTGAGATTGAGCAAATGCTTGCAGAGGGGAATAGGGAAACGAATCCAATCACGTTTAGTACACATTTAATACCGATATCACGGGGGATTATGGTTACACTTTATGCGAAAGTGAAACGAGAAATGAAGATAGCACAACTTCAAAAATTATATGAAGAAACGTATGAGCAATCGGCTTTTATTCGAATTCGCACGCAAGGAGAGTTTCCAAGTCCAAAAGAAGTGAGGGGCTCAAATTATTGTGATATTGGGATGGCTTACGATGAAAGAACAGAAAGAATTACAGTAGTTTCTGTGATAGACAATATGATGAAAGGCGCAGCAGGGCAAGCAGTTCAAAATGCAAATTTATTAGCGGGACTAGAAGAGACAACGGGTTTACAGCATATGCCGCTTTATCCATAAGGGGGAAATTATGATTAAAACATCGTCTATTACAAAATTAGCAAATGGTTCAATTGTTACGCCGAAAGGCTTTTCGGCAATCGGTACTGCAAATGGTCTGAAAAAGGTGAAAAAGGATGTGGGTGCAATCGTTTGTGAGGTGCCAGCATCATGTGCCGCTGTGTATACAACAAATCAAATACAAGCAGCGCCGTTGCAAGTAACGAAGGATAGCATAGCAGCAGAAGGGAAATTACAAGCAATTGTTGTAAATAGCGGAAATGCAAATGCTTGTACGGGCATGAAAGGATTGCAAGATGCTTATGAGATGCGAACATTAGGAGCGGAACACTTTGGAGTAAAAGAAAAGTACGTCGCAGTCGCTTCAACAGGTGTAATTGGAGTACCTTTACCGATGGATATCATTCGAAAGGGAATAGAATCTCTTGTGCCAACAAAGGAAGTAAGTGAAGCTCATTCTTTTTGTGAAGCAATTTTAACGACAGACCTTATAACGAAAGAAACTTGCTATGAGATGATAATTGATGGGGAAGCAGTGAGCATTGCTGGGGTCGCAAAAGGTTCAGGGATGATCCACCCGAATATGGCAACGATGCTTAGTTTTATTACAACAGACGCAAATATAGAGCATGAAGTATTGCAAACAGTATTATCACAAATTACGAATCATACGTTTAATCAAATTACGGTGGACGGAGATACTTCTACAAATGATATGGTCATCGTTATGGCAAGTGGATTATCAGAAACGAAAACGATGAATATGGAACATAAGGACTGGGAAACTTTCGTATTTTCTTTACAAAAGGTATGTGAAGATTTAGCGAAAAAAATTGCACAAGATGGTGAAGGTGCTACGAAGTTAATAGAAGTAAATGTGCAAGGCGCTAAAACAAATGAAGAAGCAAAGAAAATTGCAAAACAAATAGTTGGTTCAAGTCTTGTGAAAACAGCGATATATGGTGAGGATCCAAATTGGGGACGGATTATTAGTAGTATTGGACAGAGTGAAGTAACTATTAACCCAAATACAATTGATATAACTCTTCAATCTATCGCCGTATTAAAAAATAGTGAGCCTCAAATGTTTTCTGAAGAGGAAATGACAAAGAAATTACAAGAACATGAAATAAAAATTGATGTGTGTTTACATTTAGGAGATGAAACGGGATCAGCTTGGGGCTGCGACTTAAGTTATGAATATGTGAAAATAAATGCTTGTTATCGTACATAAGGAGAGAGAAGATGAGTGATTATATTGTAGTTAAATGTGGCGGTAGCATGTTGAATCGATTAAATAGTGTGTTTTTTGATTGCATAAAGAAATTGCAAAATAAGTATAAGGTTGTTATTGTCCATGGCGGTGGCCCAGAAATTGATGCCAAGTTAGAAGACGCTAATATCAAGATAGAAAAGAAAGATGGATTACGAGTAACGCCGAAAGAGGTTATGGATGTTGTTCAAATGGTGCTATGCGGAAGTACGAATAAAAAAATCGTAATGAATTTACAAAAACATAATTTACTTGCGGTGGGGCTTTCAGGATGTGACGGTAATTTACTTCAAGTTCAACCTGTTGGTGAAGAGATAGGATATGTAGGAGAAGTAAGTTATGTAGAAACAGCCTTATTAAAAGGATTGATAGATATGAATTATATTCCTGTGATTGCTCCAATCGGGATAAATGGTAATGAAGTTTATAACATTAATGCTGATACCGCAGCAGCTGGGATTGCGGCCGCACTATCCGCAAAAGAGCTCATTTTTATTACGGATGTAGATGGGATATTACATGAAGGAAAATTGGTTAAGAAAACGGATGAATCTGAAATTGTTACTTTTATAGAAAAAGGAGTTATTACAGGTGGGATGATTCCGAAAGTACAGGCGGCACTGACATCATTAAAAATGGGAGTGCAAAAGGTAAGTGTCGTGAATGGTGCAAAAGACTTTGCTGAAGTTACCGGAGAGTGTATTGGAACGACGGTAACGAAAGGAGTGAGTATCGTATGACAAGTCATCTTTTTCAAACATATGGGAGAAGAACTATTGAGTTTGTAAAGGGCAATGGGGCGAAAGTTATTGATAAAAATGGTGAGCAATATTTAGATTTCACTTCTGGTATTGGAGTATGTAACTTAGGACATTGTCATCCTACGGTTGTAAAGGCAGTAGAAAAGCAACTTGGAAACATATGGCATATATCTAACTTGTTTACGAACTCCTTACAAGAAGAGGTCGCATCGTTATTAACAGAAAATACAGCATTAGATTATGTGTTTTTTTGTAATAGCGGGGCGGAGGCAAATGAAGCGGCTTTAAAGTTAGCACGTAAGCATACTGGGAAATCTCTCGTAGTAACATGTGAGCAATCTTTCCACGGCAGAACATTTGGAACGATGAGCGCAACGGGGCAAGGTAAAGTGAAAGAAGGATTTGGTCCATTACTTCCGTCTTTTTTACATACACCATTTAACGATATACAAGCATTAGAGGAAGTAATGAATGAAGAAGTTGCGGCGGTAATGGTAGAAGTTGTTCAAGGAGAAGGAGGAGTAATATTAGCTGATCCATCCTTTTTGAAGGAAATTGAAAAACTATGTAATGAGTACAATGCTCTTTTTATTATAGATGAAGTACAAACTGGAATAGGCAGGGCAGGAACACTATTCGCTTATGAGCAAATGGGAATAGGTCCTGATATCGTTACCATCGCAAAGGCGCTTGGGAATGGTATTCCAGTTGGAGCGATGATTGGCCGGAAAGAACTAGGTTCTTCTTTTACTACAGGGTCACACGGTTCAACTTTCGGCGGGAATTATATTGCCATGACTGCAGCGAAAGAAGTATTGCAGTTCATTAAGGAACCAGCGTTTTTTGAAGAGGTACAGGAAAAGGGCGAGTATGCATTAAAGAAATTGCAAGAAGAACTGCTTCATGTCGAATGTATTCAAGACATTCGTGGTAAGGGACTTATGATAGGAATCGAATGTAAGCATGAGGTTGCAAATTTCATAGAACAACTAGAAAAAGCAGGACTTCTCGTATTACAAGCAGGGCCTAATGTTATAAGACTATTACCACCACTTATTGTAACGAATGAAGAGCTAGAACAGGCAGTATATATGATAAAAGAAGTGGTTTGTACAAAAAATGTATCAATAATATAAGGGGGAAATTTCATGTCAACTGTACAAGTACCGAAATTAAATACGAAAGATCTTTTAACGTTAGAAGAATTGACGCAAGAAGAAATCATTTCTTTAATTGAGTTCGCTATATATTTAAAAAAGAACAAGCAGGAGCCTTTATTACAAGGGAAAATATTAGGTCTCATTTTTGATAAACATTCAACTCGTACTCGCGTTTCTTTTGAAGCAGGGATGGTACAGCTCGGAGGACATGGAATGTTTTTAAGTGGAAAAGAGATGCAAATTGGCAGAGGAGAAACGGTTTCAGATACTGCGAAAGTACTATCTCATTATATTGATGGAATTATGATACGTACATTCTCGCATGCAGATGTAGAAGAGCTTGCAAAAGAGTCCAGTATCCCAGTTATTAACGGTTTAACTGATGATCATCACCCTTGCCAAGCATTGGCAGATTTAATGACGATATATGAAGAAGTTCATACGTTTAAAGGAATTAAATTAGCTTACGTAGGTGATGGAAATAATGTATGTCATTCACTATTGCTAGCAAGTGCAAAAGTCGGAATGAATATGACTGTTGCGACTCCCATAGGGTATGAACCGAATGAAGAAATTGTTAAAAAAGCGTTAGCGATTGCAGATGAAACAGGGGCTGAAATTGAGATTTTGCATAATCCTGAATTAGCGGTAAGTGGAGCGGATTTTATTTATACTGACGTTTGGATGAGTATGGGCCAAGAAGGAGAAGCAGAGAAATATACTTTATTCCAGCCTTTCCAAGTAAATAAAGAGCTTGTTATACATGCAAAGCAAACATATCGTTTCCTGCACTGTTTGCCTGCTCATCGTGAAGAAGAAGTAACTGGAGAGATTATAGATGGGCCACAGTCTATCGTTTTTGAGCAAGCTGGTAATCGACTGCACGCGCAAAAAGCGTTATTGGTGAGTTTGTTTAAAAATATAGAGGAGCCTTCCTAAAAGGGAGGTTTTTTTATGTTGAAATGTCTGATGTATATTTAGTTAATTATCTCTATATCATTTATAATAAAAAGAGAAAACTAATTTTATTTTTCATATCATGTAAGGACATACTAGATAAAAAAATATAGTTAAAGAGATGATGAATTTGAAAACAACTAAGAAAACATATTCGTTTTTTCAGCGAATGTGGAGAATATTAAAGTTTCAATATTTTAAGTTGCTTCGATCGCCAGAAGGAGCAAAGAAAGTGTCGTTAGGTTTTGCTATTGGATTTGGTTTAGAAATGTTGGTGATTTATACGGCATCGCTCGTATATTTAATATTTTATCCAATTGTCAGGTTAGCAAAGGGATCTTTTCCAGCCGCAGTCATTGGTAATATTATTGGGAAAATATCGTTTCTCCCAGTATTTTTATTTCCGTTTGCTTATGCATTAGGGAAAATGATTTATCCATTTCATGTACAGAAAATACATCATGAACCATTTACGATATCAGATTTGTTTTCGAGCCATATTTTTACGATGTTAAAGAGCTTATTACAGAGTGAAGTATATGTATTAATTGGTATGACGATAATAGGAATTGTGTTTGGGGTAATTTCATATTTCGTAGTGCATTATTTATATGAAAAGAATCGTAAGTTACGTTTGAAGAAAAGAAAGAAACAAGTGAGAGAACCACTTGTACAAATATAAAGAATGTCACATTCATTTTCTCCTTTGAATATGTTTAAGAAAAAGGGGGAGAGAATGAATGTATTATTATTACGTACCTCAAGTATATCCGTATACAAATTATTATGCTGTAAATGATATGAGGCAGCAATTCGGAGTGTATCCACAGCAACAAATACAGCAAATACAACAGCCTCAGCAGCAACCTGTTCAAGAACAAAAGCCGTATTTAATGACATGGCCATATTCAAATGTATACTATGGTAATTATTACGAATCATAAAGCTGCTTCTATTTAGAAGCAGCTTTATGCGTTTGTTTTCAAAATTAAATTTTGAATGGTTTTAAGAGAATGAATGAGCTTTTCACGCTCTTCCTCAGATAATGTTTGAAAATTTTCTTTTAGTTTGTCTAAAATGAATTGCTGATACTGATTTACTAGCAATTTCCCTTCAGTTGTTAGGGAAATTAAAATGACCCGTCGATCTTTTTCGCTATAATGACGCTCTATTAGTTCTTCTTGAATAAGTTTGTTTAATAGAGGGGTCATGTTAGGCCGTGAAATCGCTAGCCGCTTGCCAATTTCTGAAACTGCTAATGTACCATTTTCATGCAAAAGCAGTAACACTTGCGTATGTGATGGCGGCATATGTCTTTGAGAAGAAAACTCTCCAGGAAGCATAAATTTGCGATAAAAAAGAGGCACTAGCGAAAGAAGATGATCAACAATACGTTCCCACTCGCGTGATTCCATATAACGGCCCCCTTCCACTATCATTGTAACAAAAAAGACAAGGTATAAAAATAGAATTGTTTCATGGAAGCCTTAATATTTGTAGGATAACACTTGCTTTGTAAATGTATTGGCAATAATCGCATAACCGTTATCATTTGGGTGTACTTGGTCAAATAGTAACTCTTTTTTATCATTCGATATTAATTTGCGAATTGGTAAAACGATCGACGGTTGATGTGCTTTTGAAATAGAATAAATAGAATCATTCCAACCGTCTAAAAACATATCTGCATAACTTGCGATGGAGTCCTCTAGTTGTAAAGGGTTATAGAGTTCAGAGAGAATGAGTAAAGCATTCGGATTTTGATCTCGAACGGTCTTTACAATATTTTTTACATCCGTTTCAAAACGGGCTTTTTCTTTATTTAACATTTTAATACCATCTATAACACCTACATCACGATTTAAGCGGAATAAATTATTTCCTCCAATACTAATAGTAATGATATTTGCTGCCCTAATTTTTTGTTGAACATCTTCTGATTGAACTTTTTTTGCGAGACGATCTGTAGTAAGACCGTTTATCCCAAGGTTTTCTACTGTAATTGGTTTATGAATTTGTGTTTCTATTTGTCTAGAAGCTAATTCGGCAAATCCCCCTTGTGTAGATCCATATCCTTTTGCAAGTGAATCACCTAATACGAGGTGATAAAAAGAGTCATTCGTTTGCTTATAAATCCAACTCGGAGCAGATGTTTTTTCTGCTTTTCCTTCAGTTTCTTTTTGTTCTATCTCATCGTTCTTTTCAAAATTAGAACAAGAAATGATTAGAAGGAGGAGACAAACAATTGTTAAGATGACTTTTTTCATAAATTCATCCTCCTTGTAATTGGTAATTGTATCATATTCAGCAGTATTAGCAATGTAAGGGCATATTATATGTTTATGAAAAGTTTATAATAACTTTACAGAAAATTTGTTGAAGTTTGTCAAAAAATATTGACGATATGAAAGAACTTTATATATGATAATGTCAGATAAGGTGAAATTCTGCTTAGTGGGAGCTTTATTTCCCGTTAATTGTTAGTTTTCATCAATCGGGCGTTTAAGGGGACTACTCGTTAGCGCAGGATGAAATGAAAATCGTGTCTCTAATAGAAGAAAAAAGGTATGTGGTTAGAGGCAGATAGGGATTCATTTCATTATTTCTGGTAATTGTATAAGGGGGATTTTTTGTGAAAAAGTCAAAAAAAATGCTAGCTGGAGCAACTCTTGCTATAGGTGTAATAGCGCCGCAAGTATTGCCAACAACAGCTCATGCGGATGAGAATACTGGGGAGAGTACAGTTAACTTACGAATTCTAGAAACATCAGATATTCACGTTAACTTAATGAATTACGATTATTATCAAACGAAAACAGATAATAAAGTAGGTCTCGTGCAAACTGCAACACTTGTTAATAAAGCACGTGAAGAAGCGAAGAACTCTGTCCTATTTGATGATGGAGATGCATTACAAGGGACACCGCTTGGGGATTATGTAGCGAATAAAATAAATGATCCGAAGAAGCCTGTGGATCCTAGTTATACCCATCCATTATATCGTGTAATGAACTTAATGAAGTATGACGTCATCTCTCTTGGGAATCATGAATTTAATTACGGTTTAGATTATTTAAACAAAGTAATTAGTAAAACAGAATTCCCGGTTATTAACTCGAATGTCTATAAAGATGATCATGATGGTATGGAAGAGAATGACAAGCATTACTTTGAACCATATCATATTTTTGAAAAAGAAGTAGAGGATGAATCTGGCCAAAAACAAAAAGTGAAAATTGGTGTAATGGGATTTGTTCCACCGCAAGTTATGAACTGGGATAAAGCAAATTTAGAAGGTAAAGTAAAAGCGAAAGATATTGTGCAAACAGCGAAAAAATTAGTTCCAGAAATGAAGGAGAAAGGTGCGGATGTTATCGTTGCATTAGCTCATTCAGGTGTTGATAAGAGTGGATACAACGTTGGCATGGAAAACGCATCGTTTTATTTAACAGAAGTTTCTGGTGTAGATGCAGTATTAATGGGACATTCACATACTGAAGTGAAAGATGTATTTAATGGTGTTCCAGTTGTAATGCCTGGTGTCTTTGGAAGTAACTTAGGTATTATTGATATGCAATTGAAAAAGGTAAACGGAAAATGGGAAGTGCAAAAAGAGCAATCGAAGCCGCAACTTCGTCCGATTGCTGATAGTAAAGGGAACCCATTCGTACAATCTGATCAAAAATTGGTTGATGAAATTAAAGACGATCATCAAGCGACAATTGATTATGTGAATACAGCTGTAGGAAAAACGACAGCGCCAATTAATAGTTATTTCTCATTAGTACAAGATGATCCTTCTGTGCAACTTGTGACAAATGCCCAAAAATGGTATGTCGAAAAGTTGTTTGCTGAAAATGGACAATATAGTAAATATAAAGGAATTCCAGTTTTATCTGCAGGGGCACCATTTAAAGCAGGTGGCCGAAACGGTGCTACATATTATACGGATATTCCAGCTGGAACGTTAGCAATTAAAAACGTTGCAGATTTATATGTATATCCAAATACGTTATATGCTGTAAAAGTAAATGGGGCACAAGTGAAAGAATGGCTTGAAATGTCTGCAGGTCAGTTTAATCAAATTGATCCAAAGGAAACGAAGGAACAGCCATTAGTAAATATAGGCTATCCTACATATAACTTTGATATTTTAGATGGTTTAAAATACGAAATAGATGTGACACAACCAGCGAAATACGATAAAGATGGAAAAGTTGTAAATGCAAATACGAATCGTATTATAAATATGACCTATGAAGGTAAGCCAGTAGCTGACAATCAAGAGTTCATCGTCGCTACAAATAACTATCGTGGAAGTAGCCAAACGTTCCCAGGTGTAAGTAAAGGGGAAGTTGTATACCAATCACAAGATGAAACACGTCAAATCATTGTGAAGTATATGCAAGAAACACCAGTTATTAATCCAGCAGCCGATCAAAACTGGACATTTAAGCCGATTGTTGCAGATACATTAAATACAACATTTGATTCTTCACCAAATGCACAAAAGTATATAAAGAAAGATGGGAAAATATCATATGTTGGACCATCTGAAAATGAATTTGCTAAATATGCAATTGATATAACGAAGAAGAACGATGGTGGAGAAAAACCAACAACACCACCAACAGGTGAAGGTAATAATGGAGGAAATCCAACAACACCACCAACAGGTGAAGGGAATAATGGAGGAAATCCAACGACACCACCAACAGGTGAAGGGAATAATGGAGGAAATCCAACGACACCACCAACAAATGAAGGTAATAGTGGAAACAATGCAGGATCTGGACAAACTACAACAGATGATCAAAATACAAAAGAAACAACGACAACTGTAAGTGAAAATAAAGAAGCTGAAAAAGATGAGCGTGATTTACCGAAAACAGGTGCAAGTGTTGCTTCTACAATTGGAGCGGGTCTTGCGTTTGTTGGAGCGGGATTACTTATGTTATTTAGAAGAAAGAAAGCAAATAGATAGTAAAGTATTGTAAAAAAAGGATTACCGTAATCGGTAATCCTTTTTTTACGTATATATTATGAAGCTGGTACTGCTTTTTCTTTCTTCCATGAAAGACCAAATCCAGTGAAACCAACAATAATTGTTAAGACTGGACAAGCTAAGCAGAAGATTGCGTATGGAACATAATCGATTGTTGGAACGCTAAGGACGTTTGTTAAGAATACGCCGCTTACACCCCATGGTACGAGTGGATTAATAACGGTACCTGCATCTTCTAATACGCGTGATAAATTACGACGTTCTAAACCGACTTCATCGTATTTGTTAGCGAATGCTTGTCCTGTTAAAACGATTGATAAGTATTGTTCGCCAAGTAAGAAGTTTACACCAATTGCAGTTGAAGCAGTAGAAATAATTAAGCGTGTACTATTTTTTACGAAGCTAGAGATGATATTCATCAGCTGCGTGATAATGCCCATTCCTTGTAGTAAACCACCCATACAAAGAGCAAGGAAAATAAGAGCAATTGACATCATCATACTTTGTAAACCACCACGAGATAATAAGCTATCAATATCTTTTATACCAGTTTTAGAAACGTAACCGTCTTGCATAATTTTCATTAAATCAGCTAAAGAAGTGCCAGGTTTAAAAATAAAGAGAATGATAATTCCTACTACGATTCCAGCAAGTAATGTTGGAACTGCGGGTGCTTTTTTAAATGCGAATAGGAACAGTAATAAAATTGGAATAAGTGTAACGATAGAAATCGTTGCATTTTTTTCTAATGTGCTAATAAAGGATGTGAAATCAACATCTCCTCTAGTACCACTTCCTAAAATGAAAAATGCAATAAAAGCAATAATGAAAGCTGGAACTGTTGTCCAAAGCATGTTACGAATATGTTCAAATAAATCTACACCCGTTACAGCGGGAGCTAAGTTTGTTGTATCAGATAAAGGAGACATTTTATCCCCAAAAAATGCACCAGAAATAATTGCGCCAGCGATAAGAGCTGGATCGTATCCGAGAGCACTACCCATGCCCATAAAGGCAAGTCCTACAGTTGCAGCAGTTGTAAACGCACTACCGATACTCGTTCCAACAATTGCACAAACAACAAAAACAGTTGGAACGAAAATTTTAGGAGATACAAGTTGGAAGCCGTATACCATTAAAGTTGGAATTGTTCCAGCTGCGATCCAAACACTAATTAATACGCCTACAAGTAAGAAAATAAATATAGATGGAATACCAGCTGAGATACTGCTTATCATCCCTTTTTCCATAGTAGACCAATCAATTTTTTTTATAAATCCAAATGCCAGTAAAAGAACGATACCAAATAAAATTGGGATGTGTGGTGAAACTTCTAATTTGATAACACTAAAACCAATACAGAAAAAGATAAAAATTGTTAAAAGAACAGATTCAATTTTTGAAACCATTGTTTTTCCCTCCTAAATAATCTAAAATAGCTCTTTTTTATATGAAATTCGCCAATATTGTTTATTTCCTTCTAAAATTTAGAATTTCAAGACAAATTACCGGTAATTGTCAATATCTCAATATGATACGGAAATGATTGGATAAAAAAACGTCCCTGCATATAATTATGCAGGGACGAAGAACTCGCGGTACCACCCTAGCTTGTGAAAGGAATGTATCACAAAATAAAGGGCCATATGATATGCGCTAATAAAATAAAAACGCCCCTGCAATATATGCAGGGACGAAAAATTCGCGGTACCACCCTAAATTGTGAAACAGTGTCGTTTCACCACTCTTTAGACATAACGGTCTAAACCGTCTTTCACTACTCCTCACGTTTCGTAAAAGAAGCTCCAGGGGGTAATTCATAAATCGCTCTGTACTGGTTCGCACCGACCACCAGCTCTCTGAAATCAGAAAACGAAATACTACTAAATCCTATCAACGCCGATTCATATGATGTTAGTTAAATTTTTATCATATATTCATCATACATGTCAATAAAAACATTCGATATTTTTTCAGGGAAATAAAGGATAAATGTTTTTAATACTGTAAAAATGTGCGTTATAATGAATTTGAAAGGGGAGGAAAGAGTGAAGAAAAAAATAATTCTTTTTACCACCTTACTAGTCGTTGGCGGAAGTGCTGGAATTTACACAGCTTTTGCAGCTGAATCAGAGCAGTCGAAACAAAAGCAAATACAGCAGTCAGAAGTGAAGAAAGTGAAAGAAACTGAAGAGAAGAAATCAATGGAAAAATCAGCTGAAAAACTAGGAGTTTCTACTGAAGGGAAAACAAAAGAAGAAATTACGAAAGAAGTAGATATCGCTAGGTTTGAGCAGCGTCATGATTTATTAATTGAGCATGCTAAGCAACTTGGAATTGATACAGAAGGAAAAAAAGATGAAGAGATTATTTTAGAAATTGGAAAGATACAACATGGAAAGTAGAACAACTTATCGTATGATAAGTTGTTCTTTTTTAAGAACTATTTGATTTAAAAATAATTGACAGTCATTTAATTTTAATGTTAACTATATTTATAAACAAGTTAACATTAGGGGTGACAATTGTGACTGTTAATAGTAACACGAGTAAAAAATCGTCTTATACATATGAAGAATTATCGAAGAAGAATAAAGATTACGTATGGCACCCATTTACACAAATGAAAGATTATTTAGAAGAAGATCCTGTCATTATTGAACGTGGAGAGGGAAGAAAGCTATACGATGTAAATGGAAATGAATATTGGGATGGTGTTTCGTCTATTTGGTTAAATGTTCATGGGCATCAAGTACCAGAACTAGATGAGGCAATTCGTGAGCAATTAAATAAAATTGCCCATTCTACTATGTTAGGACTTGCTAATGTTCCATCTATTTTATTAGCAGAAAAAATAATTGATGTTGTACCAGAAGGCTTGAAAAAAGTATTTTATTCCGACTCTGGTTCTACCGCTGTTGAAATTGCAATTAAGATGGCTTTCCAATATTGGCAACATAAAGGGAAACCGAGAAAACAAAGATTCGTTACATTAAAAGAAGCATATCACGGTGATACGATTGGTGCTGTTTCAGTAGGAGCAATAGACTTGTTTCACCAAGTGTATAGTTCACTCTTATTTGAGGCAATTAAAATGCCGTATCCATATACATATCGTTCTCCTTATGGAGATAATAAGGAACAAATTGTAAAGAAACATTTAGAAGAAATGGAAGAATTGCTGAAAGAAAAACATGAAGAAGTAGCAGCTATCATTGTGGAGCCATTAATGCAAGGTGCTGGCGGGATGATTACAATGCCAAAAGGATACTTAAAAGGGCTTCGCGATTTATGTACAAAATACAATGTATTATTTATTACAGATGAGGTAGCGACTGGATTTGGGCGTACTGGGAAAATGTTTGCATGTGAACACGAGGATGTGACGCCAGACATTTTAACTGCGGGAAAAGGCTTAACAGGTGGTTATTTACCGGTGGCAATTACGGTAACGACAGATGAAATTTATAATGCCTTTTTAGGAGACTATGAAGAACAAAAAACATTTTTCCATGGTCATAGTTATACAGGGAATCCGTTAGGGTGTGCCGTAGCAATTGCAAATTTAGAACTATATGAAAAAACTAATTTAATAGAAGATGTTGCGCATAAAACAGAATATGTAGCAACACAATTAGAAGCCCTTAATGAATATAAGCACGTAGGAGATATTCGTCAGTGTGGGCTAATGGTTGGTATTGAACTTGTGAAAAATAAGGAAACGAAAGAATCGTTTGAATGGACAGAAAGAGTCGGTATTCAAGTATGTAAACGCTCAAGAGAGCTTGGCATGATTTTACGTCCGCTTGGTAACACCATTGTATTTATGCCTCCTCTTGCGTCTACAATGGCTGAAATTGATGAGATGTTACGCATTTTATATAAAGCAATCTCGGATGTTACGGAGGGAGAGTAATGAGTGGTTTCTTTATAACAGCAACGGATACAGAAGTTGGCAAAACGGTAGTGACAGGAGCATTGGCAGGTATATTTCGAGAGCGTGGACATAATGTTGGTGTATATAAACCGTTGCAAAGTGGTCATGTTGCTTCAAATCCAGAAGGAGATGCAGCAAGATTAAAAGCGTTCTCGGGTGTACCGACAAAAGAGGATGAAATTTGCCCTTATTCAATTGAAGAACCACTTGCTCCGAGACTTGCTATGAAAAGAGCTGGAAGGACAGTAACGTTAAAAGAAATTACTGATCACTATAATGAACTACTAAAAGAGTTTAATAGCCTATTTGTAGAAGGTGCTGGTGGGCTTGCCGTCCCATATGCAGAAGGCGCTTTAGTAATTGATTTCGCAAAAGAGTTAAAGCTCCCTCTTATTGTAGTAGCGCGTCCTACACTTGGGACAGTTAATCATACTGTTTTAACAATTTCTTATGCGAAGGCACATGGTTTAACAGTAGCAGGTGTAATTTTATCTGGTTGTAAAAAATGTGAAAAAGAAAGAGTGCAAGAAAATAAAATAATGATTGAGGAGTTAAGTGGAGTGCCGGTTTTAGGATTATTACCATTCCTTGAAGGAGAGTTTACAAAGGAAGAATTATTAGAATCGGCAAAAGAGCATATTATGATTTCAAAATTAGAGGAGCTCATCCAAAATGAATCAAACGTGGCGCGCGCATCTTCAATCTAAAGTAGAACAATTAAAGGAGCAAGGGCAGTATCGTAATTTACATGTAACAGAGCGATCTGAAGAGACATGGCTTATTCGAAATAAGAAAAGGATGCTAAATCTAGCATCGAATAATTATTTAGGATTAGCTGGAGATGAAAGGCTGAAAGAAGCTGCTATTGCCTGCACAAGAAAATATGGAACTGGAGCGACAGCATCTCGTCTCGTTGTAGGAAATTATCCACTGTATGAAGAGGTTGAGAGAAGTATATGCGATTGGAAAGGCACTGAAAAAGCCTTAATTGTAAATAGTGGATATACCGCGAATATTGGGGCGATTTCTTCGTTAGTTGGTCGCCACGATATTATTTTTAGTGACAAATTAAATCATGCAAGTATCGTTGATGGAATCATATTAAGCGGAGCAGAACATAAAAGATATCGTCATAATGATTTGGATCATTTAGAGAAGCTATTGAAAATGGCATCATCTGAAAAGAGAAAATTAATCGTAACAGATACTGTTTTTAGTATGGATGGAGATACCGCAAATTTACAAGATTTAGTGCAACTGAAAGAAAAATATGGGGCACTTCTTATGGTTGATGAAGCGCATGCGAGTGGAATATTTGGGAAAGATGGTGCCGGATTATCTCATATTGAAAAAGACATTGCCAATAACATTGATATACATATGGGGACGTTTAGTAAAGCGCTAGGATGTTATGGTGCTTACTTAACAGGTAATTCGACTTGTATAGAGTATTTACAAAATATGATGAGGGGCTTTATTTTTACTACAGCTTTACCACCAGGAACATTAGGAGCGATAAAGAAGGCAATTGAAATAGTGAAAGAAGATAACGAAAGAAGAGAGAGTCTCTTAGAAAACGGGGCATACTTCAGAAGTCGTTTACGAGAAGCCGGTTTTGATATTGGGAATAGTTCAACGCATATAGTTCCAATTATAGTCGGTTCCAATGAAAATGCTATGCGCTTTAGTAGAGAATTACAAGAGGTAGGTATTGCAGCAATTGCAATTCGTCCACCAACTGTTCCTGTTGGTAGTTCCCGAATTCGCTTTGCAGTTACGTCACAACATATGAGAGCTGATTTAAAGTGGGCAACGCAGCATATTATTCGCATTGGTAAAGAAGAGGGGTTTTTAGTATGAAAGAGCTGAAGATCATTTTTATTCCTGGATGGGGAATGGAAGAAGATGCTTGGACTTTAGTTTTGCCATATTTTAAAGGATATTCTGTTCAATGTGTAGAGTGGCGTAACGTGAAAGAACAAAGTGAGTTTGAGGGACGAATAATAGGTGTAGCGCATGATGAAAATGTAATTTTAGTGGGATGGTCAATGGGAGCTTTAGCCGCAATTCAAGCTTATAAAAATATTAAGGCGAAAGGTATCGTACTAATTGGTGGTACTGCTAAATTTACAAATACGAGTGACTATACAAGTGGATGGAATTCTTTGCATGTAGAACGGTTGAAAAAGAATTTGGCGAGAAAGAAAGAAGATACGTTGAAGCGGTTCTATGCAAATATGTTTACCAAAGATGAGCTGAAAGAGAATAAAAGTTTTGAAGACATTGTAAAACGTTTTAAAGGTGATTCTATTCAGTCTTTACAATTAGGTTTGGATTATTTAATAGAAACAGATATGAGAGAGGAACTTAAAGAAATTAAGGTCCCTATACTACTTATTCATGGAGAGCAGGATGTAATATGCCCGTTGTCTGCAGCGCGTAGTATGACGGAAAATAGGAACGTCACGCTGAAAGTAGTAAGCGAAGCTGGGCATGCATTATGTGTTATGAATTTTGAATATTGCGCAAATGAGATAATTCAATTTGTAGAGGGGATACGACATGATCAACAAAACGTTACTGCAAAAACGGTTTAATGGGGCAGCCGTATCTTACGATCAATATGCAAGTGTACAAAAGAAAATGGCACATTCGTTACTTTCTATATTGAATCGGCGATATAGTACAACAGCATCAATACGTATTTTAGAACTTGGGTGCGGGACAGGATATGTAACAGAGCAATTATCAAATTTATTTCCGAAAGCGCATATTACAGCTGTTGATTTTGCTGAAAGTATGATCGCAGTTGCGAAAACTAGACATAATGTGAAAAATGTAACGTTTCACTGTGAGGATATTGAACGATTACGACTAGAAGAATCGTATGATGTCATTATTTCAAATGCCACATTTCAATGGCTGAATAATGTAAAACAAGTGATAAGAAATTTATTTCATCAATTGTCTATAGATGGCGTACTACTCTTTTCAACGTTTGGACATGAAACATTTCAAGAATTGCATGCTTCATTCCAGCGGGCAAAAGAAGAGAAAAATATACGAAATGAAACATCGATTGGTCAACGTTTTTATTCGAAAGATCAGTTACTCGATATATGTAGGATAGAAACAGGGGATGTGCATGTTTCTGAAACATGTTACATAGAAAGATTTGCAGAAGTTAGGGAGTTTCTACACTCTATTCGAAAAGTAGGAGCGACCAATAGTAATGAAGAGTCTTATTGTCAAAGCCCTTCACTCTTTCGTACGATGCTCCGTATATACGAAAGAGACTTCACGGAAAAAGAAGGGATAGTAGCAACATATCATGCTTTATTTACGTATATAACAAAAGAGGGGAAGAAATGAAATGAAACAAGTACAAACAAAAAGGGATTGGAAAAAACTTGCATACGACGTAGTAGAGGAGAAAATGATTGCGAAAGAAGATGCAATTGCAATATTAGAAGCTGATGATACAGAGGTTTTAGAAATTATGAATGCAGCTTACATCATTCGCCATCATCATTTTGGTAAGAAAGTAAAGTTGAACATGATTATAAATACGAAATCTGGATTATGTCCTGAAGATTGCGGGTATTGTTCACAGTCTATTATTTCAGAAGCACCGATTGATAAGTATGCATGGTTAACACAAGAGAAAATTGTTGAAGGAGCGCACGAAGCAATTCGTCGTAAAGCGGGGACATATTGTATTGTTGCATCTGGTCGTCGTCCGACGGATAAAGAAGTAAATCACGTTATTGGAGCAGTTAAGGAAATTCGTGAAACGACAGATTTGAAAATTTGCTGTTGTTTAGGATTTTTAAATGAAGATCAAGCAGGTCAGTTAGCAGAAGCTGGTGTGCATCGTTATAACCACAATTTAAATACGCATGCCAACAATTATGATAGCATTTGTTCAACGCATACGTATGACGATCGTGTTGATACAGTCCAAAAAGCGAAGCAAGCCGGTATTTCTCCATGTTCTGGAGCGATTTTCGGAATGGGAGAAACGATTGAACAGCGCGCTGAAATTGCCTTTGAATTACAACGTTTAGATGCGGATTCTATTCCGTGTAATTTCCTTGTTGCTGTAAAGGGCACTCCGCTGGAAGGACAAAAAGAATTAACACCTGTAGAATGTTTAAAAGTGCTGGCGATGATGCGTTTTGTAAATCCAACAAAAGAAATTCGTATTTCAGGCGGTCGAGAACTTAATTTACGTTCTGTACAGCCACTTGGTTTATTTGCAGCAAACTCTATTTTTGTCGGGGACTATTTAACAACAGTTGGACAAGAGCCGACTGCGGACTGGGGTATGATTGAAGATTTAGGATTTGAGATTGAAGAATGTGCGCTATAAGATAGATGAAAAGCAAACTCTTTAAAGGGTTTGCTTTTTTTTGTAAATAAAATGTAATAAAAGTCCATTAACGCTTGATAGTAGTCACTTTTGGATGAGAAAAATAATTTTGTGGACGAATTTTCCAAGCTCTAATTGTACATAGTAAAAATGTAAGTTATATCGGGTTGGAGGATTTTACATGTACAAATACATATTAGCCATTATGACTTGTCTGATTTTAATAAAAGCGATAAGTGCTGATCCAGTTAAGGCGGCTGAAAATCCTGAACAAAAAGAAATGCAACAAAGAATTGAACAGCATTTTCGAACGAAAGCTGAACATTTTGGACTTGAAACAGAAGGAAAAGATTTAAAAGAAGTAAGGAAGGAAATTTCTATTATAGAAGAAGCGAAAAAGAGAGAAAATGTGTGGAGAACAGCACAAACTCTTCGTATAAAAACAGAAGGAAAAACGATGGATGAATTAATAGAAGATGTACGAAAAAAGGTGGAAAAATAAAAAAAAGGAAATATTAAAATGTAATTTTATCATACACACTTAAAACTTCCGGAAAAAAATAAAGAAAGACCGTCAATATACTAGAGCAAATGCTCAAAATATTCACGGTCTTTCTTTATTATTATTCGTAAAGTAACAAAAAAAGTCGTTTAAAAAATAAAAAAGTTGTTTGAAAAAATGCGAGTTATTCTATTCCATAATTATGCCCTATTATGAGATAGTTTCGTATCATAAGCTATATGTGATAAAATATACGAATCATATTTTAGGAGGAGTTATTTATGAAGTGCAATAAATATAATTGGGTACATTTGAAGAGGGAAAGCGTATCAATGACCCTATAAACTACGTCTACCCTCATTATTTATTGGAGGGTTAAATGTGAATACATCTCATTCACAGTCAAATTTACGCCATAATCAAGTTTTATTATGGCTTTGTGTTCTTTCTTTTTTCAGCGTTTTAAATGAAATGGTTTTGAATGTTTCATTACCTGATATTGCTAGCGATTTTAATAAGGAACCAGCAAGTGTAAACTGGGTAAACACAGCGTTCATATTAACTTTTTCCATAGGAACAGCTATATATGGAAAGCTATCGGATCAGCTAGGCATCAAAAAGCTACTCCTATTTGGGATTATAGTGAACTGCATCGGATCAGTGATCGGATTTGTTGGACATTCGTTCTTTCCTGTAATTATCTTGGCTCGGTTTATTCAGGGGGCGGGTGCAGCTGCATTTCCAGCACTTGTGATGGTTGTTGTGGCGCGTTATATTCCAAAAGAAGATAGGGGTAAAGCATTTGGACTTATTGGGTCAATTGTAGCAATGGGAGAAGGTGTAGGGCCATTTATTGGTGGAGTGATTGCTGAATATATCCATTGGTCTTATTTACTGCTTTTACCACTTGTGACGATTATCACTGTTCCATTCCTTGCAAAATTAATGAAACAGGAAGACCTAATAAAAGGCTCTTTTGATACTGTAGGAATAATATTCATGTCCGTAGGTATTGTATTTTTTATGATGTTTACGACATCCTATAGAATTTCCTTTCTAATCGTTAGCATTATATGTTTCCTGATATTTGTTAAACATATTAGGAAAGTATCTAATCCTTTTGTTGATCCTGCGCTAGGAAGAAATGTCCCATTTATGATTGGAATCATTTGTGGAGGACTTATATTCGGAACTGTAGCAGGATTTCTTTCTATGGTCCCTTATATGATGAAAGATGTGTATCAATTAAGTACTGCTGCAATTGGAAGTGGGATTATTTTCCCTGGTGCAATGAGTGTTATTGTTTTCGGTTATATTGGTGGAGTTCTTGTTGATAAGAAAGGCCCTTTATTTGTGTTAACAACTGGAGTTGCATTTCTTTCTATCAGCTTTTTAGTAGCTGCCCTTTTTATAGAAACAACACCATGGCTCATGACAATTATATTAATTTTTGTTTTTGGGGGGCTTTCTTTTACGAAAACTGTTATCTCCACCATTGTTTCAAGTAGTTTGGAACAAAAGGAAGCTGGTGCTGGAATGAGTTTGCTTAATTTTACAAGCTTTCTATCAGAAGGAATGGGTATTGCAATTGTAGGTGGATTATTATCGATACGTTTGTTAAATCGAAAATTGCTACTTATAAATGCTGATCCATCCACTCATTTGTACAGTAATATGCTACTTCTTTTTGCCGGGATCATCGTCATTAGCTGGTTGGTTACTATGAATATGTATAAACGTTCAAGAAGAAATAGATGAATTTAGCTGGGCCGCTGCCTAGCTAAAATTGGCTGCTATTTTTTGAATAAAACTTAGATTTTTAAATGACTTTATTGTTATATTTTTTAGTGTAGTGAAGTACCTTAGATCAAAAATTAAATAACTTTATTTATAACCCCGTACTAAATTTAGTACGGGGTTATTCTTGTTTAATCTTTTAAAATTAAATCAATTTTATTTGATTAATTTAATTGAAAACTCCTCTAACATATTAGACATATATAACATGTTAGAGGAGTGATTTTATAACGTTATTTATAAATTAAGTCTTGATAATGTTAACCTCTTTTTTTAAGCCCATTGTTTTGATAAATGAGCCATTTCGATCGCAGCAACTGCTGATTCATATCCTTTGTTACCAGCTTTTGTACCTGCACGTTCAATCGCTTGTTCAATTGTTTCTGTCGTTAATACACCGAAAATAACTGGAATGTCCGTTTGTAGTGATAAAGACGCAACACCTTTTGCTACTTCATTACAAACGTAATCGTAATGCGTTGTAGCACCGCGAATTACTGTACCTAATGTAATAACAGCATCATATTTTCCGCTATTTGCCATCTTTTTAGCGATTAAAGGAATTTCAAATGCGCCAGGAACCCATGCAACATCAATATCATTTTCTGCTACACCGTGACGCTTTAATCCATCTAAAGCTCCGCCAAGTAACTTACTTGTAATAAACTCATTAAAACGTCCAACAACAACCCCAACTTTTAATCCTGTACCAACTAAATGACCTTCGAATACCATAGTGTATCTCTCCCTTAATTATAAGTTTAGTAAATGTCCTAATTTGCTTGCTTTCGTTTGTAAATACGTTTTATTTTCTTCTTTTGTTGGCATTTGCAACGGTACACGCTCGGTTACTTCTAAATCGTAACCTTGTAAGCCAGCAATCTTTCGTGGATTATTCGTTAATAATCGTAAACTTTGTAAGCCTAAATCTTTTAAAATTTGAGCGCCAATACCGTAATCACGAAGATCAGCTGGGAACCCAAGTTTTTCATTTGCTTCTACAGTATCTAACCCTTCTTCTTGTAACTTATAAGCGCGAAGCTTATTCAGAAGGCCAATGCCGCGTCCTTCTTGTCTCATATAGAGAAGAACACCTTTTCCTTCACGCTCAATTTGAGCAAGTGCAGCATGTAGTTGTGGTCCGCAATCACAGCGGTACGAACCAAATACATCCCCTGTTAAGCATTCTGAATGAACGCGTACAAGTACAGGTTCGCCTGTTGAAATATCACCTTTTACGAGCGCGATATGTTCTTTCATATCTAATGAGTTAGAATAGCCAATTGCATGAAAAGTACCGAAATCTGTAGGTAATGTAATTTCCACTTCTCTCGTCACAAGTGTTTCGTGATGGCGGCGATAAGCAATTAAATCTTCAATTGTAATCATTTTTATATCAAATTGTTTTGCACACTGTATTAAATCAGGTACACGTGCCATCGTCCCATCTTCATTTATAATCTCGCAAATGACGCCAGCTGGCTCAGTTCCGCAAAGTTTTGCTAAATCAACAGCAGCTTCTGTATGACCTGCGCGGCGAAGGACGCCACCTTCTTTCGCAATTAATGGAAAGATATGTCCAGGGCGGTTAAAATCAGTTCCTTTAGATGCGGGATTCAATAATTCCTGTATTGTTGTAGCACGCTCATGAGCACTAATGCCTGTTGTTGTAGAAACGTGATCGATGCTTACTGTAAAAGCAGTATGATGTGAATCCGTATTATGAGAAACCATTGGTTCTAACTGTAGACGCTCTGCGTACCCTTCCGTAATCGGTACGCAAACGAGACCACGACCGTGTGTAATCATAAAATTAATCGTTTCTGGTGTAATGCACTCTGCTAAAGCAATAAAATCGCCTTCATTTTCTCGGTTTTCATCATCACATACGATAATGACTTTTCCTTGTTTTAAATCTTCTAGAGCTTCTTCAATACGATGAAACATTGTGCTTCCCCCTTATAGAAATCCGTTTTCTTGTAAAAAGCTTGCGGTCATTGAATCGGTTCTTTTTGCGGGCTTTGAAATAAAGCGTTCAATATATTTTCCAATCATGTCACACTCAATGTTTACGATGTCCCCGGCTTTTTTTTCGCCGATTATAGACTCGCTTACTGTGTGGGGGATGAGTGAAATTGTAATTGAAGATTCGTCTATATCAAATATTGTTAAACTAGTGCCATCAATAGCAACGGATCCTTTATGCAAACAATAGCGTAGTAATTCATCAGAAATTGCTATTTTGTAATAGATGGCATTGTAATGTTGTTTTTTAGTTAAAATCGTACCGATGCCGTCGATATGTCCGGTGACGAAATGTCCACCGAATCTTCCGTTTGCAGCCATCGCCCGTTCTAAATTCACTTTGGCGCTTGTCTGTAGCATACGAAGTGATGTTGCTTTCATTGTTTCAGGCATTACATCGACAGTGAATGAAGTAGTCGTAAAACTAGTTACGGTTAAGCAAATGCCGTTAACCGCGATACTATCACCTAACTTAACATCTGATAAAATTTGATTTGCGCTAATAGTTAGCTTCATGGCTTCCCCGTTTTGAGTCATGCTTGATATCGTTCCTAACTCTTCTACAATTCCTGTAAACATTCCGTCACCTCGCTTTTTAAGGTTGCAACAATTTTTATATCATTACCAATTTGTTTCATCTCTTGAATCGTTAAGGAAAGTGTATCTTGTAATTTTGAAAAACCAGTTCCACCAAATAAAGTAGGTGCATCTTTTCCGCCAATTAATTTCGGGCTTATATAGGTCACAATTTCATTAAAACTATTTGTTTTTAAGAAGCTTGCATGTACCGTTTGACCACCTTCAACAAACAGAGAAAGGATTTGTTTCTCACCGAGTAGGTGTAGGACATCTTGTATTTCAATTTGCTTCGTTTTCATTTGGAATACAGCTATATTGTTAGATTCATAAGACGCTATTTTCTCTTTATTTACATCCTTACCGACAATAATCCATGTCGGAGCTAAGCCATCCGTTATGACATGAGAAGATGGTGGCGTTCGTAAGTGGGTATCTAAAATAACGCGTATAGGATGTTTACCTCCGTTTGGAATTCGTGTTGTTAAGTGTGGATTATCAGTTAGAACTGTATTCACACCGACTAGGATAGCATCATGCATATGACGATATTGGTGAACATCAGCGCGTGCTTCTTCGCCTGTAATCCACTGGCTTTCACCCGTTACAGTTGCTGTTTTTCCATCTAAGCTCATTGCTGTTTTTATTGTTACAAAGGGACGTTTCGTTTTCATATAGTGAAAAAAGTATCGATTTAATAAAGTGGCTTCCGCCTCAAGAACACCAGTAGTTACCTCGATTCCAGCTTCTTCTAATCTCCTTTTTCCATTTCCAAAAACGAGTGGATTGCAATCAAGGGTAGCAATTACAACCCGCTGGACTCCTTTTTCAATGAGTAATTCACAGCAAGGTGGTGTTTTTCCAAAATGGCTACATGGTTCAAGTGTTACATAAACAGTAGCGTCTTTTGCTCTTTCACCAGCCATGTGAAGAGCATGAACTTCAGCATGTTCTTCACCAGCACGCAAGTGAGCTCCCATTCCTATGATGTTTCCATCTTTTACAACAACAGCACCAACCATAGGATTTGGACTCGTTTGCCCAGTTGTACCTTGTGCTAACTGCAAGGCAATCCTCATATATTCTTGATCTGTCATTCTCTTCACCTCTCCTGAAAAAATCAAAAAACCCCAAGAATATAAAATCCTTGGGGTTTGGGAGACGTGATTTCTAGAAATATAGTTCGAATACGAAAGTATAGGAAAGAAACCTAACGATGACTGATATTTTGGCATAAGGAAAAAACCTAGCAAAATATCAAATTTTTTCAACGCTAGTCGTATCTTTTTATTTCAGTATAGAAACATAAGTATACAAAATAAAACATATATAAAGATTCAAAATGAAACTTTATAAATATGCATACTGAAATAAAAGTGTATTCGCTATATAAAATTACTAGAAAACATATCCTTCTCCCATCCAGACTATACTGTCGGCCCTAGAGTTTCACTAGATCCACCGTTTTCGAGTTGAAAACGGGTCACGGACTTAGAAGCTCTCGCTTCATCACCGCCGGTTGGGAATTTCACCCGACCCCGAAGGATGTTGTTTGCTCACATTATAGCACAAAAACGAAAAAAGCAAAGTGAAAAATATTCGAATGTGAAGAATTGTGTGAAAATAGATGTAATAGGAATGGGGATAAAATCAGTAGAAATGTTGCAAGGATACGGTGTTAATAGTAAAAAAACATGCACAAAAAAATGTGCATGTTACATCCAAAATTACTCTGCCTCTGGTGCTCTAACAACAGACTCGAATTTGCCTTTATGCGAAGCATCGCAATAAGGCATGTTTTTTGATAAACCACAACGACATAAAGAAAATGCTGGTTTTGCTGGGAATACATTCCCTTGTGAGTCAACTAATTCCACGTCCCCTGTAACGCGAAAAGAGCCATTATCATTTACTTTAATTTGTACTTTTGCCAACGTTATCCCTCCTTTCCAAACGCTTACTCTCATCATATAATTAGGGAGAGTACTTGACAATATAAAAAGAGCACTTTGTTTGAGAGAGAAGAGAGTGTTATAATAGTTTTTATAACTGACTAGAGTAAGGTGACGAAAGATGGATAAAAAATTACAAACACTACAAAATATTGCAAATGAGCGCACATGGGCATCATTTTTGAATGATAATCATCCATATAGTTTACTTCATTGGTCAATCGCAGGTGTAGGACAAGAACCGAAAGATGTTTGGTTACTTCAAGATGAGGTGACTTTTCAAACGACGGAATTCCCAACGCTAGACGAGGCAGTAAAGTGGATTTCTGAAAATATGGAACAAGTTACAGACGTTTTAGCGCAGTAAAAAAAACAGGCTTATGCAAGCCTGTTTTTTGTTTCTTTTACATATGTGTTTAAAAATTGATCGATGGCATCTTCGTACTCTTCTTTATTTTCATTATAAGAGCAAGCGTGTGCACCATGTTCTGCAATATAAAGCTGTTTATTATTTTCTTTCGCTTCATAAAGTGATTTCGTCATATCAGATAAAATATAGTCATCATCTTTACTATGAATAAAGAGAACAGGATTGTTAATATTTTTTATACAATCAATTGGTGAAACCTCACGAATTGTATAGCCATCACGAACTCTTAAAAAGGCATTTGCTAAAGGTAATAAAGGCCATTTTGGCAAATGAAACTCAACTTTCAAACGATGTTGTAACTGTCCATAAAAATCAGAGAAAGGACAATCAGCAATATAAAAATCAGCACCATCTTCTACAAGTCCTGCATATTGAAGAAGAGTTGCAGCACCCATAGATTCACCATGAATTCCGAGTGTAATATTCGTTCCGAAACGATCTTTTAGCCAGTCAACTACTGACTTTAAATCATGTTTTTCATAATAGCCATAACTTGTTGTTTTACCACCGGTTTTACCATGACGGCGATGATCATAAATAAATACGTTATATCCTCTATTTAAAAATAAGTTTGCATATTTAACGGAATTCATTTTATTTACAGTCACACCATGACAAAAAATCATAAACTTATTGGAATGACCAGCTGGCATGTAATATCCGTGAAGTTCGTATCCGAATTGAGAAGGGATGTGAACCTCTTCTTTTTGAATAGCCTTAAAATCGTCCAAATGAAAATGCTTTTTCGTTTCGCGTTCTAAAACTTCTTCCTCTGTTTTTTTCTTCAAGTACATAACTTTATTTGTAAAGAAAATCCCAATCGCAGTTAGTGCACCTAGTATAGTAAACAATGCTGTAAAAAAACGTTTCATACTTTACCTCATCCTCCAAATACCTCTACATATGATACACTTACATTGTATCACAATGATATAAAAAGGGGAGAAATCGTATATGGTTCATATACAAAAAATTACACCAGAAATGAAAGAAACCATTCGGGGGTTTATGTGTGAAAACTGGGGGAGTTCAATGATGGTCTCGCGAGGCAGAGCACATCAATTAGAACAATTACCCGGTTTTATCGCACTTAAAAATGACAGAATAGTGGGAATTATAACGTGTGAAGTGCTAAAAAACATGTGTGAAATTGTATCGCTAGATAGTTTTGAGGAAGGAAATGGGATTGGAACAAAACTGGTGGATTGTGTATTGCAAATGGCAAGGGAAAATGAGTGTGAAAAAGTGTGGCTCATTACGACGAATGATAATATGAACGCACTTCGTTTTTATCAAAAACGTAACTTCATGATGACGAATTTGTATATTGATGCGGTAAAGGAAGCACGAAAAATAAAGAAAGAAATTCCGTTTATTGGTTATGATAATATCGCGATTTCACATGAAATTCAGCTGGAGTATATTTTATGAGTAGAGTGGAAGTTGTGTAACAATTTTCAGAAATATAAAACAATAACCTTGACGAATGTTATATTTTGGTTTAGTTTAAAATTGTAATCTATTACCATATTAAGGGGTGACGATGTGGCAACTATACGTGATGTTGCAAAATTGGCCGGTGTTTCAGTCGCAACCGTTTCAAGAGTCATTAACGAAAAAGGATATGTCCATGAAGATACGGTGAAACAAGTAAAAAAAGCAATTGAAGAATTAAATTATAGACCGAATGCTACAGCAAAGCCTTTATTTAAACAGCCTTCAACGATGATTGCATTACTTGTAGATAATTTGCATAATCCATCATACATCACTTTGCTCCGTTTTGTTGAGGAAATAGCATATAAAGAAGGGTATCAAGTAATAGTTTGTAATATAGAAAATAAGAATAGATACATAGATATGTTGGAACAAAATAACATTGCAGGCGTTATAATGACGAAATCTGTTTTTCGAAGTATAGGAGAAATCTCACTTCCTTTCGCTGTGCTTGAAGAACGACAATCTCTGACTAGTTATTATGAAAGTGGACAGAAAGCTGTTTCTTTATTAAAAGAGAAAGGCTGCCAGTTTCTTGCTTATATCGGTGAGGGAGTAGAGAGTGAAGAAATGGAAGAGCATGTGGCAGGGTTTTTAGATACTGCTTGGAAAGAAGGACTTTCTTATCGAGAGGAAATTGTACAAGGGTATACGAATCAACAGTTTCTTGAATTGTTACAAAAGCATCCATACATAGATGGAGTTGTAGCTTCAAGTGATAAGGTCGCTATTGAGCTAATCAGGGCGGCGAAAACTCTTAATATTCATATACCAGGTAAGTTGCAAATCATTGGATTTAACGGGAGTGTAGAGGGTGAATGGATAAGTCCATCATTAACGACGATTGGAAGTTATATCGAAGAAAATGGGGAAATAACTTTTCAGCAGTTAATAGGAAAAATAAAGAAGAAACAAGTGGAACAAGAAGAAGTGGAAACAGAATTTAGATGCATTGAGAGAGAAACAACAAAGTAAAAGGTGCGTTTTTAAAACGCACCTTTTATAGTGTAATTGCGGCAATAAAGCCGAATATAAGTAACGGTATATTATAGTGTAGAAATGTTGGGACACATGTATCCCATATATGATGGTGCTGACCATCAGCATTTAAACCGGACGTTGGTCCAAGTGTACTATCAGATGCTGGAGAACCTGCATCACCAAGTGCACCAGCTGTACCGATAATTGCGATTGTTGCCATTGGACTAAATCCGAGCTGGACGCATAACGGTACGAAAATTGTTGTTAAGATAGGGATGGTTGAAAAGGAAGAACCAATTCCCATCGTAACGAGAAGTCCAATAACGAGCATAAGAAATGCAGCAAGCGGTTTATTATTTCCGATTATATGTGCACTCGTTTGCACAAGAGATTCAACATGTCCAGTTTTTCGAAGAACAGCGCCAAATCCAGCGGCAGAAATCATAACAAATCCGATAAAGGACATCATACGCATTCCGCTCGTTAAAATAGCATCGGCTTCTTTAAGAGGGAGACTACCGCTAACTGATAAGACGATAATACCTGCTAAAGCACCGAAAATCATTGATTCTGTTGCTAATTGCACAGTTAATGTAGCGAGTATTGATAATAAACCAAAAGTAATGCTTCTTTTCGTATAGGGAACGATTTCATTCTGTGCAGCATGAATTTGTTCTGCTTCATATGTACGTGGTTTTCGGTATGTAATGAAAACTGCTACACATAATCCGATAATCATACCGATTGCTGGAATAGTCATCGCTTTTGGAATAAGTGCGACATCAAATGTAATACCGCTTTGCGCAGCATTTGTTTGTAATACGTCATGATAAATTTTTCCGAATCCTGCTGGAACCCACATGTAAGGGGTAATTAACCCGAATGTAATAATACATGTAACAAGTCTGCGATCCACCCTCAGCTCATTTAATACTTTTAAAAGTGCTGGAATTAAGATTGGGATGAAGGCGATATGAACAGGGATAATATTTTGTGAGAAACAAGCCATTGTTAAAATGATAAATAATATAAGTATTTTAGAATAGACTTGTTTTTTCGTGTCTTGTTCGTTGCCGATCCATTTTAAAGCTGATTGGATCATTGCATCAGGAAGTCCTGTTTTTGAAAGGGAAATAGCAAATCCACCGAGCATTGCGTAGCTTAATGCGATAGGAGCACTGTTCCCAAGACCTGCTGTAAAAGTACTAATTGTTTCTGAAATACCGAGTCCGCCGATAAGTCCGCCTGTTAAAGCTCCAACGATAATGGCGACAATGACTTGGACACGTAACAAACTAAGCAGTAGCATGACTGCTACTGCGATGAGTACAGCGTTCATAATAAATGTAATCTCCCTAATTTTTATTCTGTTAAGGCAAGCAAGTGTTTGCAGTGACATATACTTGCGACATATCATTATAAAATGTTTTCTATGAAATGTAAAAGCGCCTTTTGTTATTAATGTTGAAAAGATAGTTCTTGTTTAATTGATTGTAAAGATTTAGCGAATAACTCAGGCTCTTCTAAATCTGGAGAATGTGCCGAGTTTGGAAACCAAATCATCTTTTTAATAGGAGCTTGAATGATATCGCAATATTGTTGAACGAGTGCATAAGGAGTTTGATAATCATAGCGACCAGAACAAAAATAAACAGGAACAGATAAACTTGAAATAGATGAAAAGAAATCGATTGTCAGCATCTCTTCCCATAAAACTCCGGATTTCAAATTTCCTGCGAGAAATTTGAACCAATCTAATAGCGTATATTCAGGAGAAAAGAAGCCTTTTCGTATGAAAGAAAAGGAAGATCCATTTTGGATTGCTCCTCCGAATGTACCCAGCCACTTTCTTTGAATAATGAGGCGTCTCGTATCTAAAAAGGGTGGTTTCCCTAATTTTAAAAGAGAAGCTAATGCCTTTTTATGGTCATGTTTTTTGGCAGAGCTAATTAAATGTTGATATAGTAATTCTTCATTTTGCTTCATATGTACAATTTGACCGATGCCGATGTATGCTTCTATATATTCGGGACATTGATTAGCGATTTGTAGTCCGATAATACTTCCCCAAGAATGACCAGCGAGAAATAGTTTTTGCTTATTAAAGCGTTTGAGAAGATATTGAATAACCTTTTTTGCATCTGAAAAAAATTGATCAATCGTAAAATTTTTTTGGATATCCCGCCATAAAAAGGATTTACCTGCCCCTCGCTGATCCCAATTAATAACGATAAAGTGCTTTTCTAACTCTTTTTGAAAATGGCGAATAAAGCCGATTTGTGCCATACCAGGACCGCCGTGACAGCATAATAAAATAGGCTGTTCCACGTTTTGGCCGCGTATAAGGAGAGATTGTTTCCGGTCATTAATCATAACGTTTTCTATCGTAGCGATACTGTTAGGGATTAATTGCTTCTTTTCGTTATAAAACTTTGGTGTATAGCTACGAAAAAGCATATGTAAACCTCCTTTTCTTAAATGGTATGAATCGCACAGGCTCTTTCTTTTGCATATACTACTAGAAAATCATTGTATCATAACATACTGGTTTGATTTCAAGTTTAGGCGATTAAGAGAGGAGGGAGAATGTGACGATTGGAGAAATTATTGATTCTTTAAATAGACGCGAATCAATCGCTATTATAGCGAAACGGATTGAAATGAGCCCATATACATTATCAAAGAAATTAAGGGTGATTGGATATGAATATGATGGAGAGCAGAAAAAACGTATCTTTATAGGTGATGGTGAAGAGCCACGTCATTTGCAAATCCAAGAAGCTACTGCCCTTCAATATGCAAAAACAGACTATCAATTACTAATTTACGAACAATTACAAAGCATTTATGAATTGCTAAGAAAAAGAGAAGAAGTAAGTGTTCAAATTATAAGTAAGAGCACAGAGAAAAAGAAACGGACCTTTTCGATTAATATAGAAGTATTAGCAAGACTAGATGTTATATCGGAATCGAAAGGGATTCAAAAGTCTAAAATTGTAGAAGAAGCACTACAGGAATTTTTGCAACGGTATGATGTTAATCATGAAACGTATCCAGAGAAATAAAAGAAAGGATACTATGTTCCATATAAGAGCGTGTATCCTTTATTTTATTTCATTTTTTGTTTTGTTTCGAAAAGTAATATAGGAACCAAACGGCATGATTTTGTTCATCAGCTGCTGCGCGCCGAAATGTTTCTTTCACTTGTTGATTTGTCGCTTCGTCTGCAATTTCTAAGTAAAAATCAACTGTTCGTTGCTCATCTTGCCGAATTTCAAGGATTTGATTTCATTCATTTATGTCTGGAGCTATATTCGCCGTTAATTGCTTTCTCAATACTACGAATGAGTTTGTCGTTATGTCGATATAATGTATCGTCATTGTTTGATAGAAATACATACAAACCCTCCTATTATAGTTTTCTATATACTACGAGGAAACAAGGGCTATGTGCTTATCCTTTACTGCACTAGAAGAATGACAATACGTATGACTCTAAAAGAAGAAGCTCCTTGCATATAAAAGGAGCTTCTTCTTTCGAGTGTCACGTACTAGTTTGAATAGTATTTAGTTGATTTTTTGAATACGTCCATCAATAATTGGCTGAATTGGTTCTTTCACTTGTTTTACATAATCGACTAATGCTTCAAAATCGTTTGGACCAGTTTCAGCATTTTTTCCATTTTTAAAGGATACGAATCCATCACCACCAGAAGCTAAGAAAGCATTTGCAACTACGCTATACGTTTTAGATGGAGATAATTCTTCTCCATTTGTTAAGCGTATATTCGTAACCTTTTCACCGTTTGGTTTGCTTGCATCCCAAGTATATTGAATGCCTGAAATTTGCAGCATTCTCGTTGTTCCTTTTTGCCATTGTTGATTTAAAATATCACGAATATCTTGACCTGTTAAATCTACTTTAATCAACTGATTTCCAAAAGGTTGAATGCCGTACAATTCGCCCCATGTAATATCGCCAGCGTCTAAGTCATTACGAATGCCGCCAGGATTCATAAGTGCGATTTGAGTTTGCATCGTTTGGCGCTGTGCATCGGCAACTAAATTTCCAAGTGTAGATTCACCAGCATCGTTTTGTTTACGGTCAATAGGTGCTGTAGATTTTCCGACTACTTCATTTACAAGAGGTGCGATTTTTTCTTTATATTGATCTAACTTTTGTTTTACTTGTTTATCAGGTTCGACACCTTCATGGTATGTTGTAACAACTTCAGCTTTTTTCTTCACAATATCTTTTGTTTTTCTATCAATCGTTACATCTACATCAGAGAAAGCCATCCCGTAAGAGTTCGCTTGTACGATAAGCTTATTATTAACAGTACCATTTACATACGTATGACTATGTCCACCGAAAATAACATCAACTTCTGGATCCGTTTCATTTGCAATTCGAGTAAGGTCTCCATTTGTTACGCCAGACTCATCGGTAGTTCCGCCAACATGGGCGAGAACGACGATGGATTTAACGCCGAGACGTTTTAATTGTTGCGTTGATTTATTAATTGCTTCAACTTCGTCAGTGATTTGTACATTTTTAAGCATGGTAGGCATAACGACATTTGGTGTATCAGTTGTAACGACACCAATGAACCCTACAGGAACACCATCTACCATTTTTACAGTAAATGGTGGTAAAAATAAGCGACCAGTTGATTTGTTATAGAAGTTTGCAGCGACATAAGGGAAGTTTGCTCCCTTGAATTTCCCTGTTTTTTCATGGTAACCACCGTAAATGAGTCGTTGCATTTCGTCGATGCCTTCATCAAATTCATGGTTTCCGATTGTACCAACATCAAACTTTAAGTCATTTAAAAATTCAATCGTTGGTTCGTCTTGTAACAATGCTGAAACTGGTGGACTAGCTCCGACAATATCGCCAGCATGTACGAGAAGTGTATTAGGGTTTTGTTTTTTACGTTCTTTTAAATAAGTAGCTAAGTAATCAGCGCCACCAGCTTCTTTGTTATTAATTTTTTTAACAGTATCTAGTTGACCATGGAAATCATTAATGCCGAGCATTTGTACGTCTATGTAACGGTTTTGTTCAGCTGGAGTCTGGGATGGGGGAGCGGCGAATACGCTCGAAAAAGTAATGGTGCTTAAAACAGCGACAGCGGGAATGATTTTTTTCCACATAATTCATTTCTCCTTTTTTTATAATCTGACATCATACGACATAATTTTAATAGATTCATAGGATTATATCTATATAAAAATTTAGTTTTTTCGAAAAATTAACATATTTACAAAAGATGAATAATAGAGTATGGAACCTTTTTTATTGTCGATTTCATCATGTATCCTCTATAATGGAGAAAAAAGTAAAAGGTGAGTAGTATGAAGAAAAAGAAGCAAAGACAAACACAAAGACACTCTCAAATGAATCAACCGGAGAAAGAATCACTTACACTAGGTGATCAATTGAACGATTCGTTAATGCAACAATTAAAGAATAAGAAAAAAGAGTTGCAAGTGAGAGAAGAGAAAAAAGAGGCAGCAGAACAAGAAAGAAAGCGTAAGGAACAAAAAGAACGTGAAAAGAATAAATCATTTGAAGAGCTGTTAAGTGAAAGTAGCCTTACTTGGAAAGACTTTAAATAATAAAAAGATGATCAGTGAAATGCCGCTGATCATTTTTTTGACGAGTTTGTAAGAAAAGGGGAGTTAGAATGAGGAAAATTGTAGTCGTTCCGCATGAAAATCATTGGAGTGAGAAATTTCAAATGGAGGCCGAAAGATTAAAATCGGCGATGCCAGAAGCGGTAAAAATTCATCATATTGGAAGTACGTCAGTGCCAGGACTAGCAGCTAAACCTATTATTGATATGATCATGGAAGTAGAAAGTATCGACAGAGTAGACCATTGGAATGAACGTTTTGAAGAGATTGGTTATATCGTAAAAGGGGAAAATGGTATTTCAAGACGTCGTTATTTTATTCATGGAACGGAGGAAAAACGCTCGTATCATTTGCACGTATTTGAAAAAGGGAATCCTGAGATTACAAGGCATTTATCGTTTCGTGATTACATGATGGCTCATTGTGAAGAAGCAGAGGCATATGCAGCTTTAAAGAAAGAACTAGCGGAAAAATATACATATGATGGCACGATGTATACGGAAGGGAAAAATGAGTTTGTACGTAATGTAGATGAAAAGGCGAAAGAATGGATAGAAAATAACGTGAATGGCTGAGTTCACGTTGTTTTTTAAAATGTGTATAAAAGTATTATGTAAACTGTACGTATGTTTTGACTTTTTGGATGAATCTTGTTGAAATAAAGTGGTGGTTTATAAAAAATGTAACATTGAAAGGGAGAACGAGTGTGCATATTCCAACAACTACACTTCATAATGGTGTGAAAATGCCGATGATTGGTCTAGGCGTTTATAAAGCGAAAGAAGGAAACGAAGTTAAACAAGCAGTAAAAACAGCATTAGAATTTGGATACCGTTCGATTGATACAGCAACTGTATATGAAAATGAAAGCGGTGTCGGAGAAGCGGTTCGTGAATCTGGAATCTCGCGAGAAGACTTGTTTATTACAACAAAAGTTTGGAACGACGATCAAGGGTACGAGGAGACGCTCGAGGCGTTTGAAAAAAGTTTAAAGAAATTACAAATGGACTATGTAGATTTATATTTAATCCATTGGCCGATAAGAGGGAAGTATGTTGATACGTACCGTGCTCTAGAAAAGCTATATGAAGAAGGTAAAGTGCGTGCCATTGGCGTTTCTAATTTTCATAAACATCATTTAGAACTGTTATTACCAAATTGCAAAGTGAAGCCGATGGTAAACCAAGTTGAACTTCATCCAATGCTAGCGCAATTTGAATTGCGTGATTTCTGTCAAGGTGAGCAAATTCAAATGGAAGCATGGAGTCCTTTAATGAGAGGCGGCGAAGTATTCCAGCATCCAATTATTCAGGCTATTTCTAAAAAATATGAAAAGTCACCTGCACAAGTTATATTAAGGTGGGATATTCAAAGTGGAATTGTGACTATTCCTAAATCTGTTACGCCATCTCGTATTAAAGAGAACTTTGCTATTTTTGATTTCTCATTAACTGAAGAAGAGATGGATCAAATTAATACGTTAAATCGTAATTTACATGTAGGAACGAATCCTGATAAATATGATACGTTATAAAAAGACGCTACCAGTATGGTAGCGTCTTTTTAACGATGTAAAGCATATGTATCAAATTTAACAATTTGCTGAAGTTGTGTATATTCTTCTTTTGTTAAAGACGTTTGTTCCCCAGCATGTACATTTGCTTGCAACTGTTGAATAGAGCTTGCACCAGGTATAACAGATGCAACAGCTTCATTATGTAAGCAGTATTGAATGGCTGATCCAGTTAAAGATCTTTCTCCTATAATTTCTTTTACACTCGCGAGTGTTGTATTTAATTCATCATAAGAATAGGAGAGGTAATCTTTTTCCTTCACTCTTTCTATCTTGCTTGCATTGTTGTTAGTTAAAATGCCTTTTGCAAGTGGTCCGCGTGCGATGACACTAATTTGATATTCATTAAGCAGTGGGAACCATTCTTCAGGACGGCGATTTAAAAGGCTGTACTCCATTAATACACTAACGATATTTGAACGTTTTGCATACTCACGAATGACATTTGGACGTAAAGAAGAGATACCATAATGACGAATAATACCTTCTTTTTTCAATTCTTCAAAGGCTTCAATTGTTTCATCTATAGGATCTTCAGTCGTCCCGCCATGCAGTTGATATAAATCAATATAATCTGTTTGAAGTCTACGTAAACTCTCTTTTACTTCGGCTTTTATATAAGCTTTAGAAGGATCCCAAGACCAGCCGTTTTTTTCTTCTGTCCATCGATTTCCAACCTTTGTTGTAAGAACAATTTGGTCGCGTTTTCCTTTCAGAGCTTTTCCAACAAATTCTTCATTTAATCCATAATCGTATAAGTCCGCTGTATCAAAAAAGTTAATTCCTAAATCGATTGCCTCATCGATAATACGCATAGCTTCAGCCTCAGATGTACCGAGAGACATACAGCCAAATCCAATTTCCGTAACATATAAATCTGAGTTTCCTAATTGACGTTTTTTCATAGGTCAACCTCCTTATCCTTATTGTACGAAAGGGGAAGGAGGTTGACAAACGTTTACTTTTTATTTGCTGTAATCCACTCTTGCACAGTTGTATACTCTTTGCCATATTGTTTTAGCTTATGACGAATTTGCCATGCTTTGCCGACTAAAGTGACGCGATTTGGTGAAATGTAAACTTTCATTTCTATCACGCTCCTTTCAATGTGGTAAAATGTATGAAGAACGATTAGGAAATAGAACAGGGAGATGAAGTAGTATGAGTAATCTTGCAGAAAGAACAGTAAAAACTGAACCGATTTTTGATGGTAGAGTTATAAAAGTTCGTGTTGATGATGTAGTATTACCAAATGGAGAAATGAGTAAACGTGAAATCGTAAATCACCCTGGGGCAGTTGCTATTATTGCTATTACTGATGAGGGGAAAATTGTACTCGTTGAGCAGTATCGTAAAGCTCTCGAAAAGCCAATTGTGGAAATTCCTGCTGGGAAGTTAGAACCTGGGGAAAAGCCAGAGGTAACAGCAGTTCGTGAATTAGAAGAAGAAACAGGATATGTATGTGAAAATATGGAGCTTATTACATCTTTCTATACATCACCTGGTTTTGCAGATGAGATTTTATATGTATATAAAGCGACAGGATTAAAACAAAAAGAAAATAAAGCAGCTTTAGATGAAGATGAATTTGTGGAATTAATGGAAGTGTCATTAGAAGAAGCGATTGATCTTATGAAAGACCTTCGCATACATGATGCTAAGACGATGTTTGCAGTACAATATTTACAATTACAAAAATAAACACTCGCCTAAGGCGAGTGTTTTTAGTTGATTTTTGCATATACACGTGCATCGCGTAAGCTGCCATCGGGTGCTAGGAAATCATTTTCCATTGTACCTTCTAAAATAAATTCTAGACGCTCTGCTAAGTTACATGCGTTTATATTTGTTGCATCAGTACGAATTTCAATTCTTCTAGCACCTAGTTTATCAAATGCAAATTGAATCGCACCTTTAATGGCTTCTGTCATATAGCCTTGCTTTGTATAAGCGCTATGTAGCCAGAAGTGAAGTGAAAACTTTGGAATATCCCAGTTTTCAGGCTTGAGAGTAATAGCTCCGATGAATGTGCCAGATACTTTATCGTATAAGTGGAAATCAAGTGTTTCACGAAGTAAAAACTGTCCGTGAGCTTCGCGAACAATTTCTTCAGCACGTTCTTCTGTTTCAGCTGTAATTGGCATCCATGGTAATAAGTCTGCTAGAGAAGCTTGGATTGCTTCATATACTTCTGTACCATCACCTGGAAACGGCTTACGTACTTGCAAGCGCTCAGTTTGAAATAATGTTGGAAAATCTAATAATAATGGTTTCAAGAAAAATCCCTCCTATTCTCTACTTTTTAGTTTAGCAAAGTAGAGCGGAATTTCAATGTTAATTCGTCATACTTTTTTTCTTTCTTTCATACATTTTTAGTAAGAGTGTGAACGGAGGGAAGGAAAATGTGGCGAAAAACGTGGCAAGACCGTGTAATGTCTCACATACAGGAAAATTCTTCACTATATATATTTAATGCGGTTTTATTACTGATGGGAGTAATATTTGGAGCGATTCTTGTGAATAGTTTACAAATAAACCAAAAGCAAGATTTATCATTTTATTTACAGCGTTTTTTTGGACAAGTTTCTAAAGGAGAATTTGCTGTCGCGGGCGAAATGTTTCGAGAAAGTTACTTTTCGCAATTAAAATATATCGGCTTTATTTGGATTTTGGGGATTTCAATTATTGGGTTGCCACTCATTTTTATCTTACTATTTTTAAAAGGGGTAGTTGTTGGATTTACAGTAGGTTTTTTAGTAAGTCAGCACGGATGGAATGGACTATTATTAGCATTTGTATCTGTATTGCCACAAAATTTAATTATAATTCCTGTATTTCTCGTTATGACAACAATTGCTGCAAGCTTTTCCTTGAGAATGATTAGGCACCAATTTATCCGGAAAATAACGGAGCCACTATTGCCGTTATTAATTCGCTATACATGCTTTTTTCTCGTGATTGGAGCGGTATTAGCTATTGCTTCCAGTGTCGAAGCGTATGCATCACCAGTTTTAATGAAAGAAGTTGTGGAGGCTATTAACAAACAATAAATACTTTTTGAGAATAATTATCAATTTGTTTTTATTGTTTTTCTTTTGACAGGAGCCCTTCTTCTGATATAATGGTGTAAGAGTGGCGAGGAGGGAGTAGTACCGAATGGAAGAAAGAATTGAACGAATTAAGAAGCAATTACATGCAGCGAGCTATAAATTGACACCACAACGTGAAGCAACAGTTCGTGTGCTGCTAGAAAATGAAGAAGATCATTTAAGCGCAGAAGATGTATACCTCCTTGTAAAAGAAAAGTCGCCAGAGATCGGATTAGCAACCGTCTATCGAACTTTAGAGTTATTGTCTGAGTTGAAAGTTGTCGATAAGATTAACTTTGGAGACGGTGTTTCGCGTTATGACTTACGCCAAGAAGGTGCACAGCGTTTCCATCATCATTTAATCTGTACACAATGTGGTGCTGTACAAGAAATACAAGAAGATTTACTTGGTGAAGTGGAGAATAAAGTGGAACGAGACTGGAGCTTTAAGGTGAAAGATCATCGTTTAACATTCCATGGGATTTGTAAAAATTGTCAAGAAAATGAAACGGATGAAAAATAACCTTTTCCTATTTAACTAGGAAGAGGTTTTTTATTTGAATAAGGTATAAATTGGTGAAAGCTTGGCATAGGTTGTAATAACTTATATTTTGGAGGAATTTACAATGCGCCGAGCTTTAAAATTAACTTTTGATGGGATGAAAGTATTTTTATTATTTACAAGTTGTACGATTTTGTTTTATTTCGCTATACTATGGATAAATGAAGAATATGAAAGTTACCATCGTTATGAAAAGCCAAAAGAAGAGACTGTAGAAAAAGTATCAGGGAATGAGGAGCCGGAAAAGGATGCTTTCGTAAATAGAATGATGTTTTTCTATGAAAATGGGGAGTAGTGTAGATTGGAAGATCAATTAAAAGATTTTATTCATTATATGATTGTTGAAAAAGGTTTAGCGAAAAATACAGTTGTATCTTATGAACGCGATTTGAAAAGCTATGTGAAGTATTTGCAAAATGTAGAACAAACGAAGACGTTTCATGAAGTGACACGCTTGCATATTGTTAACTTTTTGCAGTATTTAAAAGAAAACGGGAAATCTTCAAAAACATTGGCGCGTCATATTGCATCGATTCGTTCGTTTCATCAATTTTTACTTCGGGAACGAGCAGTGGAGCATGACCCATCGGTACATATTGAAACGCCACAAGGGGAACGGAAATTACCAAAAGTATTATCAATCGACGAAGTGGAAGCATTGCTTCAAACACCGAAAACGGTAAGTGCTTTTGGGATTCGTGATAAGGCAATGTTAGAGTTGTTGTATGCAACAGGACTTCGTGTTTCAGAATTAATTTCATTAAATTTAGAAGATGTACACTTAACGATGGGGTTTGTTCGCTGCATTGGGAAAGGGAATAAAGAAAGAATTATTCCATTAGGAAGCTTAGCGACAGAAGCGATTCAAAAGTATATTGAAAAAGGAAGAAGAGAATTGATGGGTAAAAAAGCAGTAGATGCACTCTTTTTAAACCATCATGGTAATCGATTATCGAGACAAGGATTTTGGAAAATTTTAAAACGATTAGCGAAAGAAGCAAATATTGAAAAAGAGCTAACACCGCATACGTTGCGTCACTCTTTTGCTACGCATTTATTAGAGAACGGGGCAGATTTGCGTGCTGTACAAGAGATGCTTGGACATGCAGATATTTCGACGACACAAATTTATACGCACGTTTCAAAAACTAGATTAAAAGATGTATATAAACAGTTTCACCCGAGAGCATAGTCACTATGCTCTTTTTTCATAGATTAAGAAGAGTGAACCATTTCACAGAAACTTCACAAACATTTCGTACATTGTTTTCAGCAGAAGACTAGAATATTACAATGTATTTCCTCTATACTAAGGAAAGTATGAAGGAGGAAATGAAGATGAAAAAACTTATTATTACATTATTTATCGCGATGCTAGCACTGGCTGGCTGTAATACAAACAAAGAAGAACCGAAAAAAGAACAGAAACTTGAAGGTATAGACGTAGCGCTTCAAACGAATCCGAAAGAAATTAAACCTGGTGAAAAAACAGAAGTACAAGCACTTGTTACACAAGGAAAAGAAAGAGTAACGGATGCTGATGACGTAAAGTTTGAGATTTGGAAAGATGGCGACGAGAAACACGAGATGTTAGATGGTAAGCATAAAGGAAAAGGTGTTTATGCAGTAGAGAAAACATTTGAAACTGATGGAGTATATCATATTATTCCTCACACAAATGCACGTGATATACACGTTATGCCAGAACACAAAGTTGCTGTAGGGAATGCGAAAGTAGAAGATGCGAAAAAAGAAAGTGGTGATCATAGTGCAGGACACGGTGATCATAAAAGTGACACAATGATTCATCTTATGGCCGGTGACATAAAAGCAAATGCTGAATCAACAATGAAAGTCCATTTAAAGCAAAAAGAAGAAGCGTTAACTGGTGCTGAAGTGCAACTTGAGATTTGGAAAGATGGTGTTGAAAAACACGAATTTATTCCGGCGAAAGAAGGGAATAAAGGAGAGTATGAAAGTAAACATACTTTCAAAGAGAACGGTGCTTACAAAGTGAAAGTGCATGTAAGAAAAGGCGAACTGCATGAACATAAAGAAGAAACAGTAGAAGTAAAATAAAAAGCAGCTCTTTAGAGCTGCTTTTTATTTTTATATTAGGAAATATGTTATGAAATGATTAGCACTTCTTTGCAGAATGGATTACAATAGAAGGGTAAAGAAAATGAGAAATTCTACGAAAAGGTATTAAAAAGAAAGCGTAAACATGTTATGATATCAATATCAGATGTCTGACATCTGACTTAGAAAAAACTAGAAATTTTTTTGATTCGTTTGAAAGTAAAACGAAAAAGTTAGAGAATGATTTAAAGCAGTACTGTTTAATAATGAGGACGAAAGATAATTCCCATTGATAACAGTTTCACTTTATAGCGTTTTGAACATACTACAAGAAGTAGAACTGAACATATAGGAGGTTGCAGTTATGAATAAATATAAACGTATTTTCCTAGTCGTAATGGACTCTGTGGGGATCGGTGAAGCACCAGATGCTGAGCAGTTTGGTGATTTAGGTTCTGATACAATTGGTCATATCGCTGAACATATGAATGGATTACACATGCCAAATATGGTGAAATTAGGCCTTGGTAATATTCGTGAAATGAAAGGAATCTCTAAAGTAGAGAAACCGCTTGGATATTATACAAAAATGCAAGAGAAATCTACAGGTAAAGATACAATGACAGGTCACTGGGAAATCATGGGCCTTTACATTGATACACCATTCCAAGTGTTCCCTGAAGGATTCCCGAAAGAATTACTTGATGAATTAGAAGAAAAGACAGGTCGTAAAATTATCGGTAATAAACCAGCCTCTGGAACTGAGGTACTTGTTGAGCTTGGTCAAGAACAAATGGAAACAGGTTCTTTAATTGTTTACACTTCTGCTGATAGTGTATTACAGATCGCAGCTCATGAAGAAGTAGTACCACTTGAAGAGCTATATAAAATTTGTAAAATCGCACGTGAATTAACATTAGATGAGAAGTACATGGTAGGACGTGTTATCGCTCGTCCGTTCGTTGGAGAGCCAGGAAACTTCACACGTACACCAAATCGTCATGACTATGCACTAAAACCATTTGGTCGCACAGTAATGAATGAACTAAAAGATAGCGATTATGATGTAATTGCTATTGGTAAAATTGCTGATATTTATGATGGCGAAGGGGTAACTGAATCACTTCGTACGAAATCAAATATGGATGGAATGGACAAGCTTGTAGATACATTAAATATGGACTTTACAGGTATTAGCTTCTTAAACTTAGTTGATTTTGATGCATTATTTGGTCATCGCCGTGACCCACAAGGGTACGGAGAAGCATTGCAAGAATATGACGCACGTCTTCCAGAAGTATTCGAAAAACTAAAAGAAGATGATCTATTATTAATTACAGCAGACCACGGTAATGATCCAGTTCACTACGGTACTGATCATACACGTGAATATGTACCGCTATTAGCATATAGTCCAAGCATGAAACAAGGCGGACAAGAGTTATCACTTCGTCAAACATTTGCTGATATTGGTGCAACTGTAGCAGAAAACTTTAATGTTAAAATGCCAGAACATGGAACAAGCTTCTTAAACGAGCTAAAGAAATAGGGGGATAAACAGATGAATCGTGAACTAATTACAAAATCAGCTTCATACTTAAAAGAGAAATTTCAAGAGACACCACAAGTAGGACTAATCCTTGGATCTGGACTAGGTGTATTAGCAGATGAAATCGAGAATGCAGTAACAGTACCATACAGTGAAATCCCTGAATTCCCAGTTTCAACTGTAGAAGGACATGCAGGTCAACTTGTATTCGGTACACTTCAAGGTGTAACAGTAGTAGCTATGCAAGGACGTTTCCATTTCTATGAAGGATACGATATGCAAAAAGTAACATTCCCAGTTCGTGTTATGAAAGAACTAGGTGTAGAAACAGTTGTTGTAACGAACGCAGCTGGTGGTGTAAATACATCATTTGAACCAGGCGATCTTATGTTAATTTCAGACCACATTAACTTCATGGGTACGAACCCATTAATCGGACCAAATGATTCTGACATGGGTGTACGTTTCCCTGATATGTCTACATCATATACGCCAGAACTTCGCGAAATGGCGAAACAAGTTGCAGCAGATTTAAATATTAAAGTACAAGAAGGTGTATATGTTGGAATGACAGGTCCTGTATATGAAACACCTGCTGAAATTCGTATGCTTCGTACACTTGGCGGAGATGCAGTTGGTATGTCAACTGTACCTGAAGTGATTGTAGCGCGTCATGCGGGTATGAAAGTACTTGGTATTTCTTGTATTTCAAATATGGCAGCTGGTATTTTAGATCAACCACTTCACCACGATGAAGTAATTGAAACGACAGAACGTGTTAAAGCTAACTTCTTAGCATTAGTAAAAGCAATTGTAAAACAAATGAAGGGGTGACCTCACAATGAGAATGGTGGACCTAATTGCAAAAAAACGTGATGGACATGCATTAACGACAGAAGAAATTAACTTTATCGTTGAAGGATACACGAATGGTAATATTCCAGATTATCAAATGAGTTCACTTGCAATGGCAATTTTCTTCCAAGATATGAATGAACAAGAACGTGCTGATTTAACGATGGCAATGGTAAACAGCGGCGATACAATTGATTTATCAGCAATTGAAGGGGTAAAAGTAGATAAGCATTCAACAGGTGGTGTTGGTGATACAACGACACTTGTATTAGGTCCATTAGTAGCTGCTTTAGATGTACCAGTTGCGAAAATGTCTGGACGTGGTCTAGGACATACGGGTGGTACAATCGATAAATTAGAAGCAGTACCAGGATTCCATGTTGAAATTGAAAATAATGAATTCATGCGTCTTGTAAATGAAAATAAAATTGCTGTTATCGGTCAAAGTGGAAACTTAACACCTGCTGATAAAAAGTTATATGCACTTCGTGATGTAACGGCAACAGTAAATTCAATTCCTCTTATTGCTAGCTCGATTATGAGTAAAAAAATTGCTGCTGGTGCAGATGCAATTGTTCTTGATGTAAAAACTGGAGCAGGAGCATTTATGAAAACAGACGAAGATGCAAAACGTTTAGCAGAAGCAATGGTACGCATCGGTAATAACGTTGGTCGTAATACGATGGCAGTTATTTCTGATATGAGCCAGCCGCTTGGTGAGGCAATCGGTAACGCGTTAGAAGTACAAGAAGCAATTGATACATTACAAGGTAAAGGACCAAAAGATTTAGAAGAGTTATGTTTAACGCTTGGAAGTCAAATGGTATACCTTGCTGGACAAGCTTCATCTTTAGAAGATGCTCGTGAAAAGTTAATTGAAGTAATGAACAACGGTAAAGCGCTAGAATCATTTAAAACGTTCTTATCAGCGCAAGGCGGCGATGCATCTGTTGTTGATGATCCTTCTAAATTGCCACAAGCACAATTTAAAATTGAAGTGGAAGCGAAAGAAGACGGTTACGTATCGGAAATCGTTGCAGATGAAATCGGAACAGCAGCAATGCTTTTAGGAGCAGGGCGTGCAACGAAAGAGTCTGAAATTGATTTAGCAGTTGGTCTAATGCTTCGCAAAAAAGTAGGCGATAGCGTGAAAAAAGGTGACTCTCTTGTTACAATTTACGCAAACCGCGAAAATGTTGAAGACGTAAAAGCGAAAATTTATGAGAACATGAAAATCGCTAAAGACCACGTAGATGCACCGACTTTAGTACACGGAATTGTAACGAAGTAATAAAGTGAAACTTTAATCAGTGGGGGCTTCATCACCCACTGATTATTAGCTTTCACCAATCGGGCTTTTACGGGCAGTTGATCCCACACATAGCTTCTTTGCTTTCGCTGAATTTTGAGGTAGGGGTCTTACTGCCCGCAAATAGCGGGATAAAAAAAGCTGAGGAGATTTCTCCTTGGCTTTTTTTACTATTTTTTGTTTATAATAGTAATGGGTGAAATTATGATTAGAATTTGTGCAATAACGAAAAAAAATGAAGTTTTATATGATGTCTCGTTAGAAGAAACGAGACAAGAAAACATTGTATGGTATTGGCTTGATTTATATAAGCCGACGAAAGAAGAGTATACATATATTTTGCAAGATCATTTTAAGTTCCATCCCCTTGCAATTGAAGATTGTGTAGAATATGTACAGAGACCAAAGGTAGATTTTTATGATGGTTATAATTTTTTAGTTCTCCATGCATTCGGCGAAGACGGATTAGAACCGCATGAAATCGATTTATTTGTTAGTGATCGATTTATAGTCTCTTTCCATTTTTCTCATAACAATGCGATTGAAAGGGTATGGAAAACGCTCGGTGAGAAGAAACGTATTAAGAAGAGTCCTTTAAATGTAGCGCATACCATTATTGACCAAATTGTAGATGATTATTTCGCACCTGTTTATTACATTGAAGACCATTTAAATGCAATTGATGATAATTTAACGGGCGAGACGGCAGGAAGCGTGCTAGAAGAGGTATTTGATATTCGTGCAGATTTATCTAAGCTAAGGCGTACGATTATTCCGATGCGTGATTTATTGTATCGCATTTTAAATTCAACTCGTTTTTACGGTATAAGCGACCATGAAATTTATTTTAAAGATATACATGATCATTTGCTTAAACTGACAGAGATGATTGAAGCGAGTCGTGAATTAACAGCAGATATTCGAGATAGTTACTTTTCATTGAATTCGCACCATATGAACAACATTATGAAAACATTAACTGTATTCTCGACGATTTTCATGCCATTAACATTTATCGCAGGGGTATATGGAATGAACTTTTCACATATGCCAGAGCTTGGCGGGAAATATAGTTATTTTATCTGTTTATTTTTAATGGCGTTAATTGGCGGGGGAATGATGGCTTGGTTTTATAAAAAAGGATGGTTTAAGTAAAAAAACACCGAGGGCTTTTCCTCGGTGTTTTTTACTAGCCAATAGCGTGTAATACGAACATGGCTAAGAATAAGCATGTAATGATATACATGGATGGTGCAACCTCTTTACGCTTTCCAATAGCAACTTTTAAAATAGGATAAGCGATAAATCCGAACGCAATGCCATCAGCGATACTATATGTGAGCGGGATCATAACGATAATTAAAAACGCTGGAAACCCTTCTGAAAAGTCGTTCAGAGGAATTTGTTGAATGCTTGTAATCATCAGGCCGCCAATAATAATTAAGATTGGTGCAATGGCACTATCAGGAATTAGTTTGACAAACGGAAGTGCGAACAGTGATGCGAAGAATAACAACCCTGTAACGATAGACGTCAGACCTGTCTTTCCGCCTGCAGTAATACCTGCGGCACTCTCTACTGTTGAAACGGTAGGGCTTGTGCCAAATAGACCACATGTCATTGCTGAAATTGCATTTGCTTGGTAAGCACGTGGGAATTTACGGTCATCTTCTAATAAACCGTGCAGTAGTCCCATGTTCTCAAAAATAAGCACCATGCTTAAGGAGAATGTTGCAATCCAAAATGGCAAGGAAGAAAGTTTCCCAAATGACATAGCTCCAAACACATCGCCATAATTAGCGAATGAAAACGAACTATTTCCCAGTTGACTCGTATCAACAAGACCAAACAGCCATGCAATACCAGTGCCAATTGCAATTGTCCATAAAAAGCTTCCACGTACGTTACGCACAAATAGCACAAGTGCGACAATAAGAGTAAGTAGTGTGGCAAGAACGACAGGACTACTTAATTTCCCCATTGCAACAGCAGTATTAGGATGCGAAACGACTAAACCACCTTTTTGCAAGCCGATGAAAGCTAAAAACAACCCGATACCGACAGTGATCGCTTCCTTTAATGACTTTGGAATCGATACCGAAAGCACGCGAGCAATCGGTGTAAAAGCAGCAATTGAAAAAATAATACCGGCGATAAAAACAGCTGCCAATGCTTCTTGCCAAGTTAAACCAAGCGTATGCACAGCAGTGTACGTAAAGAATGCATTTACACCCATACCAGGGACAAGAATAGCAGGTGCATTTGCCCAAAATGCCATAAGTAGACATCCGACAAATGAACTAAAAACAGTTGCCAAAATTCCTGCCTCAAGAGGAATGCCGGCATCTGATAAGATTGACGCATTTACAATCATAATATAAACAATTGTGAAAAATGACGTGACTCCAGCTAAAACTTCTTGTTTTGGTGATGTTTGGTGTAAGTCTAATTTAAATGTTCTTTCAAGTATTCCTTTCATGTTAAACCTTCTTTTTCATATCCCTCTCCCACCCGTGATATCTCTTATGTAAGAGCTCACCGTCCTTTATTATATCAGAACATCATGTTTTTACAACAATGAAAATGATAACGGTTACTTATAAATGAGTTTATTTATAAATACGTAAAAATTGCCCGGATAGATGAAATGATTTCTAGTTCTCCTGATTGAATGGGCGGAGCTGCTTGCGCATGCAAAGTAGCATATGATGCGATCTCCCGTGGTAATTGGACAGATTCTTCAACGAGTGAGAGGGGAACAGGATTAATATTTAAATTGTAGGTACTCGCAATTGTACGAGCTTTGTCTACTGCTTGTTGTAGAGCTTGAATGAGAGCTTGCTCATAATATTTATTTGGATGAGATATTCGAAAACGTAATCCTTTTGCTACGTTTGCACCATTCGTAACGGCTATATCATATACTTCCCCTGCTTTTTGCACATTTAAAACGGTAATTTCATACAAATGCTCCACACGGTAGCCTTGTAGTAATGCTTTATCATTTACATATTCGTATTGAGGAGTAATTGTATAAGAAATGGTTTCTATATCTTTATCGGCAATACCTAGCTGTTTGAGTGCATCAAGCAATTGTTTCGATTGCACTGCATTTTCTTCTTGCGCTTGTTTTACATTTTTACTATCTGTTCGAATGCCCAGTGTTAATATGACAACATTTGGTTTTGCCTTTATAATACCTTCTCCTTGTACAGTAATAGTAGCTTCTTTACCAGTATTTGTCGTACGGATATTATGTAAATACGGATTCATTCCACCTTGCATTTATGCTCACCATCCTTTTTTACATGTATATGTGTGAACAAAAAAGAAAATCGTATGAAAAAAGTTACATAAATGAGAATGTTGTGAGAAGAAAGCATATACAACATAGGTATTTATAGATTATAATATGTGTAAATATGATAAAAAAGGGACGAGGCTAGTGAACGAAAATAGAGAAACACTGATTTTAGATTTATCTGCATCATTTCGAAAGATGATACGTTTATTACAAAATGATATTAATACACGTTTTTCAGAGCATATGCCATATAATGAATTCTCTGTATTACGTGCGTTATTTTTAAAAAGTCCACAGATGGCTTCGCAAATTGCGAGTGAAGTAAACGTAACCTCCAGTCATATTACAGCTGTAACAGATCGTCTCGTGCGAAAAGGGTTTGTTGAAAGAAAACGTTCAAATTCGGACCGTCGTATCGTATACTTAGAAATTACTGAAAACGGACGAGAAGTAACTGAAAAGCTTGAAGCTGTGCGTAAAGAATATTATAAAGAGAAATTTAAAGGTTGGAGCGACCAAGAGATAGAAATGGTTTTAGAACTATTTGGCCGCGTATTATAATAAATGAGGATAGGAAGCGAGAGCTTTCCTATCCTTTTTCTTTTGAATAAAAATATTTTGAAACTCCGATACTTTAATTAAACAGATCGGAGGAAAGATTATGAAATATATTGCTGCACTTACCATTTTACTTGGAAGTTTTTTCTGCTTTCATACATTCATGTACGCTGATACCCCTATCCAAGTGGTGCAAAAAGAAGTGAAGTACATTGAAAACGATAATACTGTCCTGTATTCGAAATTATGGGTTCGTTCTATGCAAAACGCAGTATTATTTCATCATAGTGATAATGTTCGTAATCAGGACACTCTGCGTAATGTAACAAGTTCATCGCTCGTTAAAGCGAAGCAATTACCATTTAAGAAAGCATCAATGTACATTCCAAGATTATCGCAATACGTATCAAAAGCAGGGAAAGAAAATATTCAAGTGCACTACATTGCGGTGCACTATAATGTAAAAAAAGAAAATGCGTATCAATTAAATGGCATGAACTATTTTCTGCAAGTATTTGTGAAAGAGCGCGGCGAATGGAAAATTGCTGAAAGTGTAGTCGCACCGACAGAGCAAATTGTGAAAAATGGTGATGGATTTGGGATGAAAGAAGAGAGGGTGTATGGGGATAGGAGAGAGAATGTGAAATAACCTCCTCTTAGTGAGGAGGCTATTTCACGCGCCAAGAAAATTTAAATTTTAATAAGCGAGATAATAGCAGGTAGACTATCGTACTGGTCCCTATAAAACCAATATAATAATTTAAGATAGAGTGACTTCCTCCCGCTGCCATTCCTCCAAACATTCCAATAAAGATTACACAACATATCATACATAGTTTTTTGAGCTTCGGATATAATAGAAAGTTTCCGTTTTGTTCATTAGGTGATCTTGTATATAAGTACATTCCTAAAGGGAATAGAATAAGTATATTTGCGATTGGACCGATAAGTTTTGTTGCTGAAGGAATATACGTAAAATTCGGCTCGTCATGACGTACGCCTTGTTGATCAGTATAAGCGCGTTGAGGGTCGTAATTAAAATCAATATTAAATCCGCGAACTGGCGCTAAAATACTCACTTTTTCTATTACTGAGCCGTAACGATCTACATTTTCCTCCGTATAGACGGTATGGTTGGAAATAAGTCCAACCGTATGAATAGAAATAACTCCGACAATTAGTGTCGGCAAAATAAAAGGGAATCCAAGTATAGCGACACTGAAGAATCCTTGTGAGATCATATTACCAGCAATTGTTCCTATGAACAATGCAAGTGTATAGATAGCGATTAAGACGATGACCATGTATACGAAATAAGTATGAAATGGTGAAAATACTTGATATTTATTATGAAAGGTTGTCTTTTTCATAATAGCAAAAAGTCCCCAATTCAATATAACGATAGCTACAATATTACACACGCCAAAAAGCCATTTCGTCATGAAGAGATCTGTCCGTTTAAATGGCATAGACCATAGAATGTCACTTGATTGATTTTGACGCTCCCATCCAATAAGGATGCAGGCTAATGCAATAAGGAGTGCTCCTTGAACCATGATAGCATCGGGAAGTGAAAGGTGATAACTGTACCGGTATATATATTTCCATTCATTATGTTCATGTAAATATTTTAGTTGCTCGGCAGCTGCTAAATAGTATTTATATGATAGTACATAAAAACTTACTAACCAAAATAGCCAAACAATATATTTACTTTGCTTGTAGGTATGCACCCATAATGCTTTTTGAAACATAGGATCTCTCCTTTAAAAGACTTTATTGTTTGTAAGACGTGATAGTATAAAATAAGTGACGATTCCGAATAAAATGAATCCAACATAGTAACTAAATAATAAATCAAAACGCTTTAACATTTGCCCACCTATTAATGCAAAATAAAAAGTAGTACCCCATATCCAGAGTGAGTTATATTTGGGAAAAAGGAAGATTTTCTTATTATGCTCATTAGGTGATCTTGTATAAAGAAACATACCAATCAGTAAGCTACAAATTGTATAGAAGATAGGAACAAGTATTACTTTTGTAGAGTAGTAACTATGATAAGTAGGTCCTCTTTGTATTACTTTTCCATGATCTTCATATGATTGGGCAGTAGGGTGGTAATTATAACTAATTGAAAAGTCTAATATGGTGCTTGAAATGTTGGTTTTTTTATTGAATTCATAAATGTTTTCGAAAGTCGTATAACTTTTATTCCCCTGTATTGCCTCAGCATGAGATGTAAAGAAAAAGAGTAAGAGTGAAAAGATTCCCATTCCCATTATGCAAAAAGTAATGCTAAAGATGCTTTGTGAAATAATACTGCCAGTAAATGTACCAATACATAAAGAGACAGTATAGATAGCGATATATGTGAAAATTGCATACAGAAAATATCGATGAAACGGTTCGAAAGATTGATATTCAAAGTGAATCGTAGATTTATAAATAAAATACATAAGACCCCAATTGATTAGAAGTGATAGTACAATGAAAAATCCACCGAAAACCCACTTTGATAAGAACATATCACGTCTTTTAAATGGAAACGTCATAAGTGAATTTCCATTTTGATTACTTCGCTCCCAGCCGATTAATATACAGGCTAGGATAATTGTAATAATACCTAACCAAAAGCTATTAGAGGAAAGGAAAGAATAATGATAGTAGAACTTTTCTTCACCAAATTTTTCTGGATGGAGAAAGAGAGACTGTTGTTCTTCTGCTGCTTGATAGTATTCGAAAGATAAAAAATAAAGTGAACTGAAGAGAAAAAGTAACGCAGCATACTTCCCGCGCTTCCAATTCCACATCCACAGCGCCTTATGAAACATACCCATCCCCCTCAAGTGTCGTAACGAAGACATCTTCAAGTGACATTGTTAATTCTTCAATGAGTATTGGTTGCTCTTTATAAAACTTCTCCAGTGTTGTAGCCACATTTCCTTCGATTAAAATCGTATATACTTTTCCCGTTTGGTTTAATATTTTAATATTGCTTAAGTTTTCTAGTTTTTGAGGTAGTGATCGTTCGTAAGCAACTTGTACTTTAGCAAATTGTGATTTTGCATCATCTAGTGATGTAATAGAATCTACTGTATGTCCTTTTAAAATAATGATTGTATCGGCAATTTTTTCAACTTCATCTAAATGGTGAGTGGAGATAAAAATTGTAATTTCTTTTTCTGCTACTTCTTCAACGAGAAATTGTAGAATCTGTCTTTTAACGATAGGATCAAGTCCGTTTGTCGGTTCATCTAAAATGATATATTCTGCTTTTGCAGCGAAAGCTAAAATGATCGCAAGCAGTGCTTTCATTCCTTTTGAGTAACTACGAATACGTTTGTTTGGTAAGTTGAAACGTTCTAACAGTTCATAGAAATATGATTCATCAAATGCTGTATAAACTGCTTTATAAAACTTCACAATTTCCTTTACTGTATATCCGTTCAGTATGTTAGTAGAATCCGGAACGTATACAACTTTTTGTTTAATTTCAGGATGCTTATGAACATCTGTATCCTCATATGTAACAGTTCCTTCATCCGGGTCTAAAATGCCGACCATCGTTCGTAATAAAGTTGTTTTCCCTGCGCCATTTCTTCCGAGCAATCCGACGATACTACCTTTTTGTAATGTGAAAGAAACATCGTCTAAAATCGTTTGGTTATCAATTGTTTTCTTCAAGTTTGTCACATTCAGCATCTGTATTTCCTCCAATCTCTTTATAGTATGAATCTATCCAATCGTGAATTTTATCTTTCGTAATCCCAAGATAAGAGGCTTCTAGTAATAATTGATGAAATTGCTTTTCAACCATAGCGATTTTCCTTTCGTCTAATGTTGGGGTAATCGATTGGGATACAAATGTTCCTTTTCCTCGTAATGTTTCAATAATCCCTTGTCGCTCTAATTCTTGATATGCTTTGCTAACTGTATTTGGATTTATGACGAGCAAAGAAGCGAGTTCGCGTACAGAAGGAAGCTTATCACTTGGAGCTAACATGTTTTTCAATACGAGTTCTTTTATATTTTGAACAATTTGTTCCCATATCGGAGTGTTGCTTCTTGGATCAAGTTGAATATGCAAGAGCAATGTCTCCTTCCTGGTGAGTATTAAGTGTACTACTACATGTAATACACTTAATACAATATCGACAATTACGTTATTTGTCAAATGAAATTAATAGAAAAATATGGTATTAAAAATGAGTAAATTGGGAAAAATAGGTTTGATATAGAATGGAGGGTTAGTCATGAAGCGAGTTTTTGGAATACTTGTTTGTTTCATGTTATTGCTTTCTGGTACTTCAGTTAGTTTTGCGCAATCTGAGAAAACGAAGCAGGAGAAAACAGAAGAAGCCACGCCGAAGTTAGCGGAACAAGCGTCGTCAGCGATCGTAATTGAGCAAGATACAGGTAAAGTTTTATTTGATAAAAATCCGAATGAAAAGTTACCACCTGCTAGTATGACAAAGATTATGACAATGCTTTTAATTATGGAACAAGTTGAAAAAGGAAAATTAAAACTGACAGATAAAGTGAGAGCGAGTGAACACGCAGCTTCAATGGGCGGATCACAAATTTTTCTAGAACCTGGGGAAGAGATGACTGTAAATGAAATGTTAAAGGGCATTGCAATTGCATCTGGAAATGATGCATCTGTTGCAGTAGCTGAGCATATCGCTGGTTCAGAAGAAGGCTTCGTAAATATGATGAACAAAAAAGCGAAAGATTTAGGACTGAAAAATACCCATTTTCAAAATCCGACAGGTCTCCCGGCCAAAGATCATTATTCTACAGCGAATGATATGGCTATTATGGCGAAAGAGTTGATGAAGTATCCACTTATTCGAAAATACACAGGTAAATATGAAGACTATTTACGTGAAAATACGGATAAGAAGTTTTGGCTCGTTAATACGAATAAGTTAGTACGTTTTTATCCTGGAGTAGATGGAGTGAAAACAGGCTTTACGACAGAAGCGAAATATTGTTTAACGGCATCAGCTGAAAAAAATGGTATGCGTGTTATTTCAGTTGTAATGGGAGCACCTACATCAAAAGAGCGGAACAATCAAGTAACGAAGCTGCTTGATTATGCATTTGGACAATACATGACAAAGAAATTGTATACACGTGGTGAGAAAATTAAGACTGTACAAGTAGGAAAAGGTAAGGAAGAAAAAGTAGATTTAGTTGCGTCAGACAATGTGTCTCTTCTTATGAAGAAGGGCGAAAATATGGACAAAGTTAAACAAGAAGTGATTGCTGAAAAGAAAGTGAAGGCACCGATTAAAAAAGGTGATGCACTTGGCACACTTGTTATTAAAAGAGATAAAGATGTTTTATTAAAACAAACAATTGTAGCGAAAGAAGATGTTGATGCAGCTAGCTGGTGGGAGTTATTTAAACGAAGCTTTGGGATGTTTTCAACATCAAAATAGCGGTGAAAATTTTGCCGCTTTTCTGTTCGTATTTACGGGGATAATTGCTGAAAGGTTTCACTTTATGGCGAAATAGTTCTTCTTTTGTCAGTAGGAAGGATTCTTGTTTTATATCACGAAAATCTTATGTTAAAGAATAAAGTTTGAGCATAAGGAGGAAATCGTGTGAGTCTTTCCATGCATTTAGAAGTAAAACGTGACGTCTTATGTGTGAGGCTAGAGGGTGAATTAGATCATCATACTGCTGAAGAGTTGCGAACGAAAGTAACAGATATGATTGAGACACATGGTGTTCATCATATTGTTTTGAGCCTAGAGAACTTAACATTTATGGATAGTTCAGGTTTAGGCGTTATATTAGGCCGATATAAACATGTAAAGGGATTAGGTGGAGAGATGGTTGTCTGTGCAATTTCACCGCCTGTTAAACGTTTATTTGAAATGTCAGGTCTATTCAAAATTGTTCGTTTAGAAGAAAGTGAAGCGCATGCGCTCGCGACGTTGGGGGTGGCATAGATGAGAAATGAAATGAACCTTCAATTTTCAGCGTTAAGTCAGAATGAATCATTCGCTCGTGTTACGGTAGCTGCTTTTATTGCGCAATTAGACCCGACGATGGAAGAACTAACAGAGATTAAAACAGTTGTGTCAGAAGCGGTTACAAATGCAATTATTCATGGGTATGAAGGAAATGCAGAAGGTGTTGTTTATATTTCAGTGATTTTGGAAGAAGCGATGGTGAAACTCACGATTCGAGATGAAGGGATTGGTATCTTTAACTTAGATGAAGCAAGACAACCCCTTTTTACAACTAAACCTGAATTAGAGCGTTCCGGAATGGGATTTACTATCATGGAAAATTTTATGGATGAAGTAGAAGTTATTTCAAACGAATCTTTCGGGACAACAATCCATTTGACAAAATACTTATCAAATAGTAACGCTCTATGCAATTAAGGAGAATAGCCAATGGACATAGAGGTCAGAAATGAGAAGAAGAAACCTCAGTTAAAGGACCACGAGCTAAAAGCGTTAATTCAAAAGAGTCAAGATGGAGATCAACAAGCGAGAGATACAATCGTTCAAAGTAATATGCGTCTCGTATGGTCGGTTGTGCAGCGATTTCTTAATCGAGGATACGAACCAGACGATTTATTTCAAATTGGATGTATTGGACTCTTAAAATCGGTAGATAAATTTGATTTATCTTTCGACGTGAAATTTTCAACATATGCAGTTCCAATGATTATCGGTGAAATACAACGATTTTTACGTGACGATGGATCAATTAAAGTAAGTAGATCTTTAAAAGAAACAGGAAACAAAGTCCGAAAGATGAGAGATGAGCTTTCGAAGGAATTTGGAAGGGCTCCAACGATTAATGAGGTAGCAGAGGCTCTTGAACTAACGCCGGAAGAAGTTGTTCTGGCGCAAGAAGCGAGTCGTGCTCCTTCGTCGATACATGAAACTGTGTATGAAAACGATGGAGATCCAATTACTATTTTAGATCAAATTGCAGATCAATCGGAAACGAAATGGTTTGATAAAATTGCTTTAAAAGAAGCAATTAGAGAATTGGATGAACGAGAACGGCTAATTGTGTATTTGCGCTATTATAAAGACCAAACCCAATCAGAAGTAGCGGAGCGCATAGGCATTTCGCAAGTACAAGTTTCAAGACTTGAAAAGAAAATATTAAAACAGATGAAAGATCGAATAGATGAATAGCCATCTATTCGATCTTTTTTTGTTGTAACGTATGGTTGGTCGATAGCGGCAGCGTTTCTTATAGTTGCGCTAGTCATTAGCTTGAAAAAATGGAATGCACAAATACATTCAGACTCTGCCCAGCTTGAAAAAGAATGGAAGGACCGAGGTGTTTCATGATGAGCGGATCAGCGATTATGATGATGGTTATAGGTATGGTAGTCATTTGGGGAGGACTTGCATTAAGTATTGCAAATTTATTTAAGAAAAAGGCGTAGCTAAAAAACATCTGTACCGAAACGGTACAGATGTTTTTTTTATGAAAAAATTGTATTAGAAAAAATTCCAATAACCATACTACAACTACGAGGAAGAGTGAAGGGGTGAATGAAAATTGGAACAAACAATATATCTCAAAATGCGAAATCGATTAAAAGTTTCTCCTTCTTATGAAGTAAAGCTGAGCGATGTTGCTCAACTTGCAGGAGATTCTTTTGTAGTTGAGTCGTTACAAAATGAGATAGTTTACAACATAACAGCACATGATAAGACGCATGTTGTAATTGATGTCATGAAAGTAATTGAGATTATTCAACAAAAAGCATCTCATGTACAAATTAATTTACTGGGTTCTGGACAAACTCTTGTTGAAATTATATATGAAAAAAAGAAAGTGCATCCGGTTTTCTTTGGACTTGTATGGTTGTTGCTTTTCATTGGAGCAGCACTCGCAATTATTTATTTTCATGAAGATGTAAGTATGCAACAAGTACATCAACGGTTATATTACATGATTACTGGAGAGTTTAAGGAGCAACCACTATTATTTCAAGTTCCATATTCAGTAGGTCTTGGATTAGGTATGGTTTTATTTTTTAATCATGTATTTCAAAAGCGAATTAATGAAGAGCCGAGCCCGTTAGAAGTTGAGATGTTTCAATATCAGCAGTCGCTCGATCAATACGTAATCGTTCATGAAAATAGGGATAATACGAAACAGATTGCTGATGATTGAGTGTGTATTTGTTATATTAATTGGTTTAGCTGGCGGGATTGCAGTAGGTAGCGGATATGTTGCCTTTTTAGCTGTTCTCGGTATTATCCCGCGCTTAGCTCAATTAACGAGAAGTGGAAAGCATATTCAATATTTTGAGTGGGCTGTCATTGCGGGTACTTTAACTGGGGCTTGGTGTAGTTTGAAAAACATTACATTTCAAACATCGCAATATTGGCTTGTAATATTAGGGTTATTTTGTGGCACATTCATTGGAATGCTTGCTGCGGCATTAACAGAAGTATTAAATGTTTTACCTATTTTAGCGAAACGAGTCGGGGTTGAGGGGAAAATTGTTGTTTTACTCGTTGCTCTTGTACTTGGAAAAGTAATAGGCTCATTGTTTCACTGGATTTATTTCGTAAAGTAGGAGGCAATATATATGACAAGGCGAAAAATGAAAGATGATTACATAAATAAAGTGAAGGAGTACCATCCAAAGCCAAACTATTTGCTAAATTGTGTGAAGGCATTTCTTGTAGGTGGGCTCATTTGTACAGTCGGAGAAATATTGATGAAATTTTATATACATTATTTTCACTTTAGTGAGCAAGAGGCAGGAAATCCGACAGTTGCAACGCTTGTTTTACTATCAGCGATTTTAACAGGGTGTGGTGTATATGATAAAATCGGGCAGTTTTCTGGAGCGGGATCAGCAGTACCAGTTACTGGATTTGCGAATTCTATGGCGAGTGCCGCGCTAGAACATAGGAGTGAAGGGATTGTTCTAGGAATCGCTACTAACATGTTTAAGCTTGCAGGAAGTGTCATTGTATTTGGAGTCGTCGGTGCATACATTATCGGATTAATAAGATATACATTTCAAATTTTAATGTCTTAAAGGAGGGATAGGTATGAGATTGACAGGAAAACAAACGTGGGTATTTCAAAATGATATCTTCGTGAATGCAACTGGTACTGCTGTCGGTCCGAAAGAAGCTGAAGGCCCTCTTGGAAAGGATTTTGATATTTCATATTCTGACTTACATTGCGGAGAGGAAAACTGGGAACTTGCTGAACGAAGGTTAATGTCAGACTCGATTCAACAAGCGATGCAAAAAGGAAATATAAAAACATCACAAATTGATTTCTTTTTAGCGGGAGATTTATTAAACCAAACAGTGACAGCAAATTACGTTGCTCGTGAGTATGGTATTCCTTTTTTAGGGATGTTCAGCGCTTGTGCGACGTCAATGGAAACTTTGGCGATTGGATCAGCTTTTATAGATGGTGGATTTGCGAATCGTGTCTTAGCTACGGTAAGTAGTCATAATGCGACGGCTGAAAGACAATTTCGTTATCCAACAGAATACGGAGGACAAAAGCCAGGGACAGCAAACTCAACTGTTACCGGAGCAGGGTCAATATTAATTAGCAATGAGGAGAGTGCAATTAAAATAACAGCAGCAACAATCGGCAAAGTACAGGATTTAGGAATTGCTAATCCTTTAGATATGGGATCAGCAATGGCGCCAGCTGCTGCTCATACAATTCAACAGCATTTTGAAGATTTGAGAAGAAGTGCAGCTGATTATGATCTTATTGTTACTGGTGATTTATCAGCTGTTGGGACACCAATTGCGAAACAACTTTTACTTGAGGAAGGGTATGATTTGGGGAATGTATACAATGATTGTGGATTAATGATTTACAATTCAAATCAAGAAGAAGTGTTTGCAGGGGGCAGTGGTTGTGCTTGTTCAGCTGTTGTAACATACGGCCATTTATTGCGTGAAATGCAAAAAGGGAATTTACAAAGAATTTTTGTCGTTGCAACTGGAGCTTTATTAAGCCCCATGATGATGCAACAAAAGGAAACGATTCCAACGATTGCGCATGGTGTTGTGTTTGAAAGTGTTAAAGGAGAGTGAATGGTGGATTTTATATACGCATTTCTTGTAGGAGGAGCTATTTGTGTAATTGGACAAGTGTTGCTAGATTTCGCAAAGTTAACACCGGCACATTTAATGGCAACTTTTGTAGTCGCCGGAGCTATTTTAGACGGATTCGGATTGTACGATAAGCTTATAAAATTTGCAGGTGCTGGGGCAACGGTCCCTATTACAAGTTTTGGACACTCACTATTGCACGGGGCAATGCATGCGGCAGAAAAACATGGATATTTAGGAATTGGAATCGGTATGTTTAGCTTAACGTCTGCGGGGATTTCAGCAGCGATATTATTTTCATTTTTTGTTGCACTTATATGTAAACCGAAAGGATAAATCAAATGAGACGAAGGGTTGTTTTGGTCACAGATGGAGATGAATATGCAAAGCGGACAATTGAGTTGTTAACAAAGGAATTTGGGGGAAGGTGTATTTCAGCATCGCAAAGTAATCCGACCAAATTGACAGGGAAGAAAGTTGTTGAGCTTATTATGCAAACGCCATATGACCCTGTATTTGTCATGTTTGATGACAGCGGATTTATAGGAGAAGGATCTGGTGAAAAGGCGTTAAAGTATGTCGCAACACATAAACAAGTTGATGTACTGGGTATTTTAGCAGTAGCATCTAATACACATCATTGGGAATGGGCGCGTGTAGATGTAAGTGTAGATCGGAATGGAGATTTGACAGAATATGGCGTTGATAAATTTGGACTCCCAGATGGTGAAATTGGCAGGATTAGTGGGGATACGATTTATTGTTTAGATGGTCTGAATGTTCCTGTCATAGTGGGGGTCGGTGATATTGGCAAGATGTGCGGAAATGATGAATGGGAGAGAGGATCACCTATTACTAGAAAAGCGATTCAATTAATTTTGGAAAGGAGTGGGTTTTATGACGAAGCCTAAAAAAGTGAATATCCCGATTTCATCTTTTTTAAGTGATAATGAAAACTACTTAAAGCAAACAGTCGGGCTCGGTGTTACATACGATGTTGGTATTCGTAAATTTCAAATTTTAAATAAAGAAATTGGTGTGTTATTTGTAAATGGACTTTGTGATACGAATTATATTATCCCTATTTTAGAAGAAGCGGTGGATACAAATGAAATAAGGGATGTAGAAGAAGATACAGTGAAGCTTTTAGAGAATCGTTTAATTCATCAACAAGTAAGTAAAGTGAAAACGATGGATGAGGTAATGCTCCAAGTATTATCAGGACTCATTATTATATTTGTGGAAGGCGAAACGGAAGCGTTTGCAATAGATGTTCGTAGTTATCCGGGCAGGACACCGACAGAACCAGATACAGAAAAGGTAGTGCGCGGTGCAAGGGATGGTTTTGTTGAAAATATCGTTGTAAATACAGCATTAATTCGTAGAAGGATACGCGATCCACGTCTTCGAAATGAAATGATTCGAGTCGGAGATAGATCGCAAACGGATATTTGTATTACATACGTTCAAGATGTTGCAAATCCAGATTTAGTAAAGATTATAAAACAAGAATTAAATAACATTGATGTAGACGGGATTACGATGGCGGATAAAACAGTAGAAGAATTTGTAGTTAAACAAGGTTACAATCCATTCCCGCTTATTCGATACACAGAAAGACCAGATGTAGCAGCAAATCATCTATTAGAAGGACATGTGTTAGTACTTGTTGACACATCACCAAGTGTTATGATCACTCCAACAACATATTTCCACCATTTACAGCATGCAGAAGAGTTTAGACAAAATCCAGCTGTAGGTACATTTTTACGTTGGGTACGTTTTTTAGGTGTTATATTTTCGCTGTTCTTACTGCCATTTTGGTTAGTTTTTGTTTTTAATCCAACTCTTTTACCGGATAGTCTTGCTTTCATTGGACCAAACAAGATGACGCACTTACCAATTTTATTACAAATTTTGATGGCGGAAGTCGGACTCGAATTTTTAAGAATGGCTGCCATCCATACACCGACATCATTGTCGTCTGCAGCAGGATTAATTTCTGCCATATTAATTGGTCAAATTGCAATTGATGTAGGTTTATTTGTACCAGAAGTTATTTTGTATGTAGCGGTTTCTATGATTGGATCATTTGCAACGCCGAGTTATGAACTTGGACTTGGAAATAAGGTAGGAAAATTGTTTGTTATTATTTTAACAGGCATATTTCATGAAATGGGATTTGTCATTGGAATGACGATGTTGATTCTATTTTTAACATCTATAAGAAGCTTGCAAACACCGTATTTATGGCCGTTTTTACCGTTTGATTGGGGCGCGTTAACGAAAATTTTACTTCGTCCAACTATGTCTAGTTTAAAGGTTCGGCCAAGTATTGTAAGACCTCAAAATGTGCGAAGACAAAAATAAGCGGGATTATGCTCCGCTTATTTTTTATTGAAAATTTATTGTTTTTTAACAAAAATCAAACATTTTTTTTGTACAATTAGAGTAGATATTGTGTATGAAAGGGGAAGAGGACATGATTAAACTATTTGTAAGTGATTTAGATGATACGCTCGTTTACAATGTGAATCATATGCAAAAAGAAGATGAACGAGCGCTTTGTTGGCTAGCTGAAAAAGGGACAAATATTTGTTTTGCCTCTGGCCGTTTTACTCACCGAATTGATGAGGCGGTAAAAAGGTTTTCGTTCCCGTATTACACAACTAGTTTAAATGGAGCGACAATGATACTACCGGATGGAAAAGTATTTCATGAATCGAGTTTTGAAGATGGGGTTGCCCAGGAAATATATCGATATATACATAAAAAGGGACTAGCAGATATTGTTTGTGCAAATGAGCAGCGATATACAAAAAGGAAGAATGAACATCATCATAATTTTGAAGAGTATATGGGAGTGCATATTGCTGAAATCGAAGAACTAGAAGAGGAATTTGGGAAGACTGTACATCCTGCGAAATTATTTGTTTTTGGAGAAGAAGAAAAAATTGTAGCATTAGATCAAGAGTTGCGAGATACATTTCATAGCGAAGCAGAAGTTTTTATATCGGGTAAGCGCTATGTTGACATTATGCCAAGAGGTGTAAGTAAAGGAAGCGCTCTGAAGCGATTAATGGAACATTTACAAATTGAAGCAAATGAAGTTGCATGTATTGGAGATTCTTTCAATGATATTTCTATGTTTGAAGTAACCCCGCACTCCTTCACCCTCCATCATGCTCATCCGTATGTGAAGGAGAAAGCAAATCATGTTGTTCGTTCGGTTGAAGAAGCTATTATGAAATTACCGTTACTTGTATAAAAAAGAAGCTCGTCACTGGCGAGCTTCTTTTTTACTTGAATAAAGATTTAACGAAATCAATGATACTAGAGAAGAAATCTTTTACTTTATCTAGGAAACTTTGTCCTTCTTCAGATCCTAAGAAGGCAGACACATGGTCTTTTGCTTTATCTAATTGACTACCAACTTGGTTCCAATCGATATTAAGATTTTTCATTTTATCAAATAACGATACTAAGTTATCCAACTGTTCATCTGTTAATGTAATGCCAAGTTGATCAGCAATTTTTTTAATTAATGAACGTAAATCTTCAGTTGTTTTTGGCTGTTCTTTTGCAATTTCTTCTTTAATTTTTGCAACAAGTTGAACTGCTTTGTCTTCACCGATTTTATCACCAAGTTTTGCTGTTTGTACCATTTCTTCATTGGCTACTTTTTTAACATCTTCTGGAATTTCTTTGTTCGATGTTGTTTCATAGGCCTTCATTAAACCTGTTAAAGCAGCAGTTCCGGAAACTTTAAATGGTGCAGTAATTTGAATCTCTGCATCTTTCACACCTGCTGTAATAAGTGCATTTGTGTACATTGCATCTGTTATCGAATTAATGTTTTTTGAGCGTACAATGAGACCTGATCCTGGTTTTGTGTATGTAATCATAGAAGAGGAAATTGCTCTTGTACCAATTTGTGCTTTTGGAACAATTCCTTCTAGAAATTTATGTTCTTCCGCATTAGACACAGTGATGATTGTAGCATCTTTTGGTGCTTTCATTTCTTTTAACAGCTCTTGTTTTTGTTGTTCAGATAAGTTTTCTCCTAGTGTAACAATTGATTCTCCCTCAATGATGTCTGCAAATGAAGCTGTTGGCATAATAAATACGGCTACAGCTAATAGCAGAGCTAGTAATTTCGCTTTCACGAAAAATCGCTCCCTTTCTCTTTCTGAAATTTTCGGGCAACACAGTTATTATAGTATATTTTAAAAATTTGTCACCTAGCATTTTCCGCATTTCGAAAAAGAAGTATGCAGATTGTCGGATTCTTTTTGTTTCTCGTCATGAATATGGTAATATAGTGCTGAGATAGTTGAAAGGAGACATATACATATGAAAACTTTAGGATACATATTAATGGAAAATGGCGAAAAAATCGATTTAGAATTTTACCCAGAAGAGGCACCAAAAACAGTAGAAAACTTTAAGAAATTAGCAGAGCAAGGATTTTATGACGGTGTGACATTCCACCGCGTTATTCCTGGCTTCGTAAGCCAAGGTGGAGACCCAACAGGAACAGGTGCAGGTGGCCCAGGTTACTCTATTCCATGTGAGACTGATGGAAATCCTCGTAGACACCTTGTTGGATCACTTTCTATGGCACATGCTGGTCGTAATACAGGTGGTAGCCAATTTTTTGTTGTTCATGAGCCACAACCGCATTTAGATGGCGTACATACTGTATTCGGTAAAGCAACAAGCGGTATTGAAACGGTATTAAACATGCGTCAAGGCGATGTAATGAAAGAAGTTAAAGTTTGGGAAGAATAAGTTATGAGAAGAAGAGAGCGATTTTGCTCTCTTTTTTTATTTCCTATAAACAGGAATTGGTATATATTTTAAAGTATATGACACAAATAGGACGGCTACTAACGTTAAATTATATGTTTCATGAGAACACACTTTTAACAAAATACATAGGATGGAGTACGAATTATATGCTTCAATAAATGTATTTCTCTTAACATATTGCTTTTGGTAGAACTACTTTGTTCAAAAGTGGTTAATAAGTGAAATGTGATGAGAAAGGGATTTTCCTTGTAGTTCCTATATAGTATTGTCTTTTTTTTGAGCGGTGTAATAGAAAGAAATAGCGTGGAAACATATATTTGACTTTCTTCTTAACGCTTTGTATGATTATCAAGTTGTTTCAGCCTCTTCTCACTCTGGTAAAAATATTGTAGAATGAATGTGATATGAAAAGAGTGATTGATGGGATAAATAGTTTGTAACTTTTGTAAGAAGGGATAAGGGTTATGTTAATTCGTTTTAAAAAAAGTTATGAAAAAATTGCAATGGGGCTTCTTTCATTTATGCCAACTGAAAAAGATGTAAAAACATTACAATTGACAATGAAAGAGTATGAAGCGAAAGAGGATTGGCAATTGTATTTGTGGAAACAAAATGAAGATTTTGTTGGGATAATGGGGATTATAAAAAAAGAAGATCAGGTATTGGAAATTCAGCATTTGAGCGTGAATCCGTCTCACCGTCATATGGGGATTGGGACGAAGATGGTTCAAGAGCTTAAGAGTAAATTTCTTGAGTTTACAATTTGCGGAAATGAGCAAACAGCAAGTTTTTGCAAAAAGTGTAAAGAGCTTGAACAAAATATACATTCATGAAAGCAGGGATAAGTAGTTTATTATCTCTGCTTTCTTTTTTGTAGTTGTTCGTGTCGTTCAGAAATGACTTCTGTTCGATCACGCAATGTGTGCTTATTTATGATGTATTCACCAGGAATGAAATTCACATCTTTCCAAGAGAGGTTTTGTTTCTTACATAACTGTATGCATTGTTTTTCTAACGATGCGTCTAATAATGGTAAAAATAACGGCGCGAAAAATTCCTTTTTGTGGATAGATTGTAATCTTTCATTTAATAAGAATATAAGTTGTTTATGATCTATTCCTAATTGATGTAACGGCGAACTGTTCTTTTCTAAAAGTGCTATTGCGCTTTTTATCATCTTCTCTGCACCATTCCAGTTGGATCGTCTGTGATGGTATAAGGAAACAGCAATTTGAATGAGACCGACTAAGTAAGTGTCGCGTTCTCCTCTAGGTTTTAATTTCCAATACTCTTCTAATATTTCATGGCATTCAAAATAATCACAGTCTCCGTGAAAATGAATTAAAAATTGTATGTACTCGGTAGGATACATTTTTTTCGCTCCTGTCTAACGGTTATATGTACAGTTTATCATAGAAATATTAACAATAAGCGACTAGGGAAGTATCCCTAGTCGCTTTATTGCTTCATATTAGCAGAAGCAAGCTGCTCCTACAATGATTAGTAAAATGAACAGTACAACAAGTAATGCGAACCCACCGCTAAAACCACAATCAACGTGACCCATAGTTTTTTGACCTCCTACATTGTTCTTACTACATTGTTATCATATGAAGCGGTGGGCATTATGACATGGGCATAGGTCTATTTTTAATTAAATTTCTTAAAAAGGTTGGATAGAACATGAGTATGCTCTATACTTATGGTGTTATAGAAAAAATGTGGTGGGATGCTTTGTGCAGTATAATTTTAAAGTAGAGGCTTTTGAAGGGCCTTTAGATCTATTGTTACACTTAATACATCGTTACGAAATCGATATATATAATATTCCTGTAGCGGAAATTACAGAGCAATATCTATCTTATGTCCATACGATGAAAGAATTACAATTAGATGTTGCCAGCGAGTATTTAGTAATGGCTGCAACGTTATTACAAATTAAAAGTAAAATGTTGTTACCGAAACAAGAAGAAGATGTACCTGATAACGGTGAAGACTTTATAGATGACCCTCGTCAAGAATTGATGGAGAGGTTAATTGAATATAAGAAATATAAGCAAGTTGCTACTGAGTTAAAAGAAAGAGAACAAGAAAGAGCACAGCTATATACACGTCCGCCAATTGATTTTACATCATTTCAACAAGAAGAGGAGACAAGCTTACCTCTTGATGTTACGTTATATGATATGTTAGCGGCATTTCAAAAGCTAATGCGTCGTAAAAAAGCAAAGACCCCCGTAACAACGCGAATTACTCGTCAAGAAATACCGATTGCACAGCGAATGACTGATATTCTACAACAGTTAGAAGTAAGAGGCGGTCGTCAAAGTTTTTATGATTTGTTTGTTGATGAAGAACGTGAAATAATGGTTGTAACATTTTTAGCGGTTCTTGAGCTAATGAAAAATCAACAAATCATAATTGAGCAAGAACATAATTTTGATGAAATTTTCGTATCAAGCTCTAATAAATCCGTATAGAGCCAGCATATGAAGATGGGATAGAAATATTTTATCTTATGTTAGGTTTTAATGTATCGTTTGGAACGAGAGAAGAAATATTGAACCGAACGCATTTACTGTGATTCGGTTTTTTTATGTGTATTTTTTATGGGAAATAGGAGGAAGGAGTTCGTAAAATGGATAGAAAAGAACAAAAAGCGATTATTGAAGGGCTTTTATTTGTTGCAGGTGACGAAGGAATTTATCCGGAACAGATAGCTAAAGTTCTGGAAGTTGAAGTGGAAGAAGTAATAAACAGTATAGAGGAAATGCAAAAAGAATGTGAAGGATCGAATCGCGGTCTGCAAATTGTGCAATATGCAAAAATGTTTCGTTTTGCAACAAAGAAAGAACATGCTGCATACTATCAAAAATTAATAGATACCCCAACAACGGCGTCACTGTCTCAAGCAGCTCTTGAAACGTTGGCAATCGTTGCGTACCGTCAACCGATTACAAGGACAGAAATGGAAGAGATTCGAGGAGTGAAAACAGACAAGGCATTACAAACGTTAGTTTCACACTTACTTATAAAAGAAACGGGAAGAGCGGAAGGACCGGGGCGCCCTATTTTATACGGAACGACGAAAGAGTTTTTAGATACGTTTGGATTGAAAACATTAGATGATTTACCACCTCTTTCGGAAGAAAATGAACAAATGAATGAAGCAGATTTATTCTTTGGTTCTTTACAGGAATTATCAAAATAAAAGCTTAGCATTTTGCTAAGCTTTTTTTGTATATCAATTACAGAGCGTGCCATACTAAATGAAAAAAGGAGACGAGCTATGAAGGGTGTACGGAGTATTCTATTGTTGGTTTCTGTTTTATTATGTTTTTCGTTAAACAGCGCATCGGCTAAAAGATATATGATGTCTATTCATACTACGTCTTCTATACATATGCAGCGGCAACATTTCGGTAAAATGAAAGTGAGTTTTTTAAAAGTTGGACAAGGTGATGCGACACTTATTACATTGCCAAATGGTCAAACGATGTTAATAGATGGGGGTCCTTATGAAGCGGGAGAGGTTATTATTCAAAAACTAATTGAAAAAGGAATTAATCATTTAGATGTGATTGTAAGTACTCATCCTGATATGGACCATATAGGGGGGCTTATTCCAATTGTAGAACAAATGCCAGTTTCACTCGTATTAGATAGTGGGAAAACATATAGTTCATTTACTTATCATACGTATCGGAATAACATTAAAAAAAGGGGCATTCCTTTCATTTCAGTGAAGGAAGGACAATACATACCGCTAGATCCACATGTTTCTATACAAGTATTGAACAATGGTAAATCAAAAGACGAGAATAACGAGTCCTCAATTGTGTTAAAGATTCGATATGGTAAAGCGGACTTTTTATTAATGGGTGATGCTGATATACGGACGGAAAATGAAATATTAAAGCAATTTGATGTACATGCAGATGTATTAAAAGTTGGGCATCATGGCTCGTATACTTCAACGAGTGAAACATTCTTAAAAAAAGTAGATCCACAATTCGCTATTCTTTCGTACGGGAGTAGAAATCCGTATGGGCATCCTCATCAAAGTGTAGTAAGACGATTAAAACAGCGTGGTATAATGATATATGGAACAAACAAGCGAACTGTAGAAATAGCAACAGATGGTGAACATATTACTATGGGGGCAAGCGGTCTTATGCCATTACTTAAGTAACTAATTATATAAGAGGGTATTATCCATTTTGGAAAAAATGGATAATATATATTATAATGAAAAAGAAATCAATTTCCTTTTTTCACTGAACGAAGAGGAAATTTCATTAGAATGTATAGACAACTACTTGTGTGTATATTAAGATGGAATTAGGCGAATAAGGTAATAATAATAAGTAGGTATTTCATGGGAAAGGATCGATGAAAATGAAAACGCAAGTTGTCATCAATGCCAAAATTTATACAGGTAAAGAAGTAGTGGGAAACGGATTTATTCGTTACGCAGAAACAGTTAAAGAAATTGGTTTGATGGCTCAATATGTATCACAAGAAAATGAAACTGTGTTAGATGCGGCAGGAAAGATTGTGATTCCAGGTATGATTGATGTTCATATTCATGGTGGATACGATATTGATGCGATGGATGCAAATAGCGATGGATTAGTAACTCTTGGTAAAGAAATGTTAAAAGAAGGAGTTACAACTTACTTCCCAACAACAATGACACAAGCTCCAGAAGCGATTGAAGCGGCGCTAAGTGCTGCGAAGGAAGCGAAAAATAAAGGAGCACATTTCGAATATATTCACTTAGAAGGACCATATGTTTCAAAAAAACGTGCGGGTGCACAACCACTTGAACATATTGTTCCTGCGAGTATCGAGCAATTTAAACAATGGCAGGAAGCAAGCGGTAATCTAATTAAATTAGTAACATATGCACCGGAAGAAGAAGGTGCGTTAGAGTTTGAACAGTATCTTGCTGAAACAGGTGTTGTTGGCACAATGGGGCATACAGATGCGATTGATGCACAACTGAAAAATAGAAAAATTACACATGCAACACATTTATACAACCAAATGCGTGGATTACATCATCGTGAACCAGGAGTTGTTGGTCATGTGTTATTAAATCCGGATGTAATGGTTGAAGTAATTACAGATGGTATTCACATTCACCCTGATATGGTGAAATTAGCGTATAAATTAAAAGGGCCGAAAAAAGTAAGTGTCATTACAGATGCAATGCGTGCAAAAGGTCTTGAAGAAGGATTATATGAACTTGGCGGACAGCCAGTACATGTAAAAGATGGCAGTGCCCGATTAGAAGATGGAACGTTAGCTGGTAGTATTTTGAAAATGGATCAAGCTTTCCGAAATGTAATTGAATTTACAGGATGTTCAATCGAGGATGCAGTGTTGATGACATCAGTTAACCAAGCAGAAGAGTTTGGATTAAATAATAAAGGCGCGTTAGCGGCGGGTAAAGATGCAGACTTTGTTGTTATGACTGAAGAATTACATGTATATGATACGGTTCGTTTAGGAATTCATATGAAGGAAGGGAAGTAATAAGATGAATATTCTTGTTGTAAAAACTCCAGAAGAATTAGCAGAAGCAGGTTATAAGTTAATTAAAGAGGTTGTAAAATCAAAAGAAAATCCAACTTTAGGAATGGCTACAGGAAGCTCTCCATTAGGTATTTATGCAGAAATGCGAAAAAATAAACTTGATACAAGTCATGCAACCACTGTAAACTTAGATGAGTACGTAAATTTACCACACGAAGATAAAAACAGCTATCATTATTTCATGCAAGAACAGTTGTTTGATCATCTTCCATTTAAACAAACTTATGTACCGAATGGGATGGCAAGTGATTTAGAGGAAGAGTGCAAGCGTTATGAAGGCATTCTAGTAGCTAACCCAGTTGACTTACAGATTCTTGGAATCGGTGAAAACGGTCACATCGGATTTAATGAGCCAGGAACACCATTTAATTCTCCAACTAACATTGTAGAATTAACAGAATCTACGCGCCAAGCAAACCTTCGCTTCTTTGAAAATGAAGAAGATGTGCCGACTCATGCGATTACAATGGGAATTGGAAGTATTATGAAAGCAAAACAAATTCTACTTGTTGCTATGGGATCTAAAAAGGCAGAAGCTATTAAAGAATTATTGCAAGGTGAATATAGTGAGGCGTGTCCTGCTACAGTTCTACAACGTCATCCGAATGTAACCGTAATCGCAGATCCAGAAGCTCTATCTTTATGCAGTGAGGCGATTGCTGATGAACATCGACAAGTATTCACCATTTCCGATCTATTATCAGATTCAAGAGTGGGTGAAACAGCTAATTGAGGAAGGTGAATGGAAGCCGGGAGATAAAATTCCATCTGAGAATGAACTTTGTGATAAGTTCGAAGTGAGTCGTATGACAATCAGACAGGCGATTAATAACTTAGTGGAACAAGGTTATTTATACCGGAAACGTGGGATTGGAACGTTCGTCCAACTTCCGAAAGTGGAGCAAAAGTTGCAAGGAATGATGGGATTCACAGAAGATATGATTTCTCGTGGTATGAAACCGAGCAGCCAGTTATTAAGTTTCCGCCTAGTTCCAGCTACTGCTAAAATAGCAGACCGGTTGAGAATACAAGAGGGGGAATCGGTTTATGAAGTGAGGCGTACGCGCTTAGCTGATGACGAACCGATTGCATTTGAGACGACATATTTGTCGCCAACTCTTGTGAAAGATATTAACGAAGAAATATTGCAACAATCTTTATATGAACATTTAGAGAAAAAACTGGGCTTTAAGCTTGTTCGCGCTACTCAATCAATTGAAGCTTCGATTGCAACGGATAATGAAGCTGAACATCTGCATATTCCTAAAAAGGCGCCTGTACTTGTAATGCGTCAATGGTCATATTCAGAAGGTGAGTTACCGTTAGAGTATGTGAAATGTATTTATCGTGGGGATCGTTACAAATTTATTACGAACATCGCACGTAACAAGTAATATATTTCAGTTTGTGAAGTACAGTGAACTTTGATGTTTTCAACATGTAAAGAAATAAAAATACGACTCATCCTTATAAGGATCGAGTCGTATTTTTATTTGCTTCTTCATTATAAACAAGCACTTGGTTAACGGCATCTTTGACAGTATCTACTACATAGTGAGCGTGCTCTTTTACCGCGTCATCAGCTTGAGACATAGCAAAACTATGAGGAGTTAAAGAAAACATTGGAATATCATTGTAAGAATCCCCTATGCACGCAACCTCCTCTGGTTGTATTTGAAACTCTTGTAATAAAACAGAAATAGCAGAACCTTTACTAATATTTGGTGGCATTACATCTAAACATTGTTCAGCTGAAATGAAAGTACTAACTTTTCCACGGAATTTTTCATCAATCTTTTTTTGAAGGAGTTGCAAGTTTTCCTTTGTTCCACCGATAGAAATTTTATTTGGAAAAATTGTATCATCGATTTTCTGTAATAAATTTGGTTCTTCAACAGAAGTCATTGTTATTTGTTTTTCGAGTTCATGAATAAAAGGTGTCTTTTCTTCAATATAGTAATTATGCTCATCACTTACATAACGGAAATAAGGGTCTTCATTTGTCATTGCTAACAAATCAGGTAGAATACTGGAATCGAATGTTGCAGATAATAGTTGTTTATTTTCTTGTGTATATACGAAAACACCGTTCACACTAATGCGATGGAAATTTGTATTTACAGCCTTCATTAAGTCTGCGATTTCATTATCAAGTCGCCCGGAAGCGAAACAAAGAATAACATTTTGCTCAGCAAGACTGCGAAGTGCTACAATATCTTGTTCATCAATTAGACCTCCATGTTGCATCATTGTACCGTCAATATCACTTACAAACATTTTAATCATGTTGCTATCTCCTTTCTATGTACAGTTGCTCTTACATTATACGCATCATATATAAACATGTCTAAAAAATGAATTTTTATCAAATGGTAGATGTTTTACATTGACGACAAAGAAGAATGTTCTGTAACATAAAAGTAGGCTATTTAAGTACGAGGGTGGTGTTATATGAGTAATTATCTAGAAATTAAAAAAGTTTTAAATAATAATGTCATCATTGCTAGCCATCCTGAACACGAGGAAGTAGTAGTGATCGGTAAAGGAATTGGATTTGGAAAAAAAGCTGAAGATGTGTTGGAGCAAGAACAAATTGAGAAAATGTTTGTTTTAAAAAATGAACGTGATCGAGAACAATACAAACTTTTAGTGCCACATGTGAGTGAAAAGCTAATTGAATTGATGAATGATATTATGTTATACATTCAAGAAAAAGCGGAGTCTCCATTAAATGAACATATTCATATCGCTTTAACAGATCATATTTCTTTTGCAATTAAAAGACTGAAACAAGGACTTACAATAGATAATCCTTTTTTAGTTGAAACGAAAATGCTATATCCAGAGGAATATAAAATTGCTGAAGGAGTTGTGCAACTTTTAAATTCTCGTTTGCAAATTATATTGCCAGAAGGAGAAGTTGGCTTTATCGCACTCCATATTTACAGTTCGCTTACAAACTCTGATTTATCTTCTGTTAATCAAAATTCCCGTCTTATTGCACAACTTGTTTCTTTAATTGAGATAAACCTACAAATTACATTAGACCAAGAAAGCATTCATTATTTACGCCTTATTCGTCATTTACAATATGCTATTGAACGGGTGAAAAAAGGAGAAAAAGTAGAAGAAGCACAAAGTTTTGCTGATTTATTAAAATTAGAATATCCAGTTTGTTACAATTTGGCATGGAAGCTAGTCAAAGTAATGCAGAATGAATTACAACTTCCTGTTTATGAAGCGGAGAGCATTTATTTAACGATGCATTTACAACGATTAGTGAAAGCAGAACATGTGTAAAAAGACATATGTTTTTGTCTAAAATGAAAACGTTAAAAAAAATGATTGAATCGCTTACAATAGTTATGTATAATAACTATTGCAAAGTTATACAAAATTCGACAAACACATTAAGGTAAATAACGAAAACGTTTGCTTTAATTATAGTGAACTTATACGTAATCCTATTTTTGACACGTGTTACTGATTCGATCAGGCATGAGTGGAGAAAAGTTGGGAATGTAAGCTAAAGAAAGGGACATACTACCCTTTGTATAGCTATCGTTCTATCTTTTTTTTCCTCATGCCTTTTTGGCGTTTGTCGAAAAGTATCAATATAGATAAGAGAGGAAGGGTTTCCATGTTTAAGAAGATCTTTGGTGTTCTTCAAAAAGTCGGAAAAGCGCTTATGCTTCCAGTAGCGATTTTACCGGCAGCAGGTATTTTACTTGGATTTGGTAATGCATTTCAAAATCCACAACTAACAAATGTTATTCCTGCTTTAAAAGCAGATTGGTTCGTAATGGTTGCAAAAATTATGGAACAATCGGGTGATATTATTTTCGCTAACCTGGCGCTATTATTCGCAGTTGGGGTAGCAATCGGTTTAGCTGGTGGAGACGGAGTAGCTGGTTTAGCAGCGTTCGTCGGCTACTTAATTATGAACAAAACGATGAGTGTGTTCTTAGAAGTAGATAAACTAGTGAAAGTAACAAGCACTGGAACAGATCCAGTGAAAATTGGATTTTCAGATCCAGCATATGCAAACGTATTAGGAATTCCAACGCTGCAAACAGGAGTATTTGGTGGTATTATCGTCGGGATAGTAGCGGCATATTGCTATAATAAATACTTCAACATTGAATTACCATCATACTTAGGTTTCTTTGCAGGCAAGCGTTTCGTACCAATCGCAACTGCAACATTCTCTTTAGTAGTAGGTATTATCATGTGCTTCATTTGGCCATACATTCAAGGTGGCTTAAATACGTTCTCACATCAAATGATTGATGCAAATAGAACGATAGCAGCATTTATATTCGGTTTAATCGAACGTTCATTAATTCCATTTGGATTACATCATATTTTCTATTCACCGTTCTGGTTCGAATTCGGTCAGTATACAAATGCAGCTGGCGAATTAATCCGTGGTGACCAAAAAATCTTTATGGCACAGTTAAAAGACGGTGTAGAATTAACAGCTGGTACATTTACAACTGGTAAGTATCCGTTCATGATGTTCGGTCTTCCAGCAGCAGCTTTAGCAATGTACCATGAAGCACGTCCAGAAAATAAAAAATTAGCAGCTGGTATTTTAGGATCTGCTGCATTAACATCTTTCTTAACAGGTATTACAGAACCGCTTGAATTTTCATTCTTATTCGTAGCACCAGTATTATTTGGAATCCATGCAGTATTCGCTGGTCTATCATTTATGACAATGCAAATTTTAGGTGTTAAAATTGGTATGACATTCTCTGGTGGTTTAATTGACTTCATATTATTCGGTGTACTACCAGGTCGTACGGCATGGTGGTGGGTAATTATTGTTGGTCTTGTACTAGCAGTTATTTACTACTTCGGATTCCGTTTTGCAATCCGTAAATGGAACTTAAAAACACCTGGTCGTGAAGAGGCAACTGCTAATGACGGCGCGGGAAAAACAGAAGCAGGCGAGCTTCCTCGTGAAGTATTAGTAGCGCTTGGTGGTAAAGAAAATATCGCTTCTTTAGATGCTTGTATTACACGTTTACGTGTTCAAGTTAATGAGCAAAAAAATGTAAACAAAGATCGTTTGAAAGAACTTGGGGCAGCTGGAGTACTTGAAGTTGGAAATAACATTCAAGCTATTTTCGGACCGAAATCTGACACATTAAAGTCACAAATTCATGATATTATGTCAGGTCGTACACCTCATGTTGAAAAAGAAGAGCCTGTAAAGGTAGAAGAAACTCCTCAAAAAGTTGATGAAAATGAGACCATTGTATCACCAATTGAAGGGAAACTTTTACCGATTACAGAAGTACCTGACCAAGTATTCTCAGGGAAAATGATGGGAGATGGATTTGCGATTGAGCCAACAGAAGGAACAGTAGTTTCTCCGGTTAATGGTGAGATTGTAAATGTATTCCCTACAAAACATGCGATTGGTATTCAGTCTGAAGGTGGAAAAGAAATTTTAATCCACTTCGGTATTGATACTGTAAAATTAAATGGTGAAGGCTTTGAAGCGCTTGTAGCACAAGGTGATAAAGTGAAACAAGGACAACCATTATTAAAAGTAGATCTTGCATTTGTAAAAGAAAATGCACCATCTATTATTACACCAATCGTCTTTACGAATTTACAACAAGGGCAACAAGTCGAATTGAAAAAAGATGGAAATGTTAAGAAGGGCGAAAACGCTATTATTGACATTCAGTAGGAATTTGACGCAAAATGTTTATAATTATAATAGGCGATGTGGTTGACCGAACATCGCCTATTATATACAATAGATGATGTAGTACTCACGTCTATACAACTAAAAAAATACTGTATTTAAAGGAGATAAATTATCATGGAAAAAATCTTTAAAGTAACTAGCGACTCAGGAATTCATGCTCGTCCAGCAACTCTACTTGTAAACACTGCAAGCAAATTTGGTTCTGACATTAACTTAGAGTATAACGGAAAAAACGTTAACTTAAAATCAATCATGGGTGTTATGTCTTTAGGAATTCAACAAGGCGCGGAAATTAAGGTCACTGCAAATGGTGATGATGCAGCTCAAGCACTAGCAGCTATCGAAGAAACTATGAAAAACGAAGGATTAGGAGAATAATGACTCTTAACATTCAAGGGATCGCTGCATCAAGTGGGATTGCTATTGCAAAGGCTTTCAGACTTGAGAATCCTGAATTTAACATTGAAAAGAAATCAATTACAAACGAAGCTGCTGAAATTGTACGCTTAGACGCTGCGCTTGAGAAAGCAAAATCTGAACTAGAAGCTATTAAGGACCACGCTTTTGCTGAGCTAGGTGCTGATAAAGCTGCTATCTTTGAAGCACATTTATTAGTATTAAATGATCCAGAATTAGTAAATCCAGTAAAAGATAAAGTAAATAGCGAAAAAGTAAATGCTGAATTTGCAATGGATGAAGTTGCATCAATGTTTATTTCTATGTTTGAAAACATGGATAACGAATATATGAAAGAACGTGCTGCGGATATTCGCGACGTAACAAAACGTGTTCTTGCACATTTACTAGGAATTAACTTCTCAAATCCTGGTACAATTTCTGAAGAAGTAATCATCATTGCTGAAGATTTAACACCATCTGATACAGCTCAGTTAAACCGTAAGTATGCAAAAGGTTTCACAACTGATATCGGTGGACGTACATCTCACTCTGCAATTATGGCTCGTTCTATGGAAATTCCAGCTGTTGTTGGTACGAAGGTTGTTATGGAGAAAATCCAAAACGGCGATATCGTAATCATTGACGGTTTAGATGGAGAAGTAATTGTAAACCCATCTGAAGAAACTCTTCGTACTTTTGAAGAAAAGAAAGCGAAATTTGAAGAGCAAAAAGTTGTATGGGCAAAATTAAAAGACCAAGCAACTGTAACAAGTGATGGACATCACGTTGAGCTTGTTGCTAATATCGGAACACCAAATGATGTACAAGGTATTATCGATAATGGCGGAGAAGGCGTTGGTTTATACCGTACAGAATTCTTATACATGGGTCGTGACAATCTTCCAACAGAAGAAGAGCAGTTCGAAGCGTATAAAGCAGTTCTTGAAGGTGTAAAAGAAGATCAACCAGTCGTTGTTCGTACACTTGACATCGGTGGAGATAAAGAGCTTCCATACTTACATTTACCAAAAGAAATGAACCCATTCCTAGGATACCGTGCAATTCGCCTATGTCTTGATGAGCAAGATGTATTCCGTACACAACTTCGTGCATTACTTCGTGCTAGCGTATACGGTAACTTAAAAATTATGTTCCCAATGATTGCAACTCTTGATGAGTTCCGTCAAGCGAAAGCAATCTTATTAGAAGAGAAAGAAAGACTTGTTCAAGCGGGTACAACTGTTTCTGATTCTATTGAAGTTGGTATGATGGTTGAAATTCCAGCTTCAGCAGTATTAGCAGATCAGTTCGCAAAAGAAGTTGATTTCTTCTCTATCGGAACAAATGACTTAATCCAATACACAATGGCTGCAGACCGTATGAACGAACGTGTAGCTTACTTATACCAACCATATAACCCATCTATTTTACGTCTTGTAAAAATGGTTATCGATGCTGCTCATAAAGAAGGCAAATGGGCTGGTATGTGTGGTGAGATGGCGGGAGATTCACTTGCTATCCCATTATTATTAGGCTTAGGTTTAGATGAGTTCAGTATGAGTGCAACATCTATTCTTCCTGCAAGAACACAACTAAGCAAGTTGTCAAAAGCAGAAATGGAAACATTAGCAGAAAAAGCATTAACAATGTCAACTGCTGAAGAAGTTGTTGAATTAGTTAAAAGCATATAATAGTAAAAAAACCTGAGTCGATTTGAAATCGGTCTCAGGTTTTTTCTATGAGAAAAGTAAATCTTATTTTGTTACTATAGAGGATAGGGAACAGAATTAGATAGCGACTGCGATAATATCAGTTGGGCATACACGTAAAATGCCAGTAAAAGTATTTTGATTGTTCTTATCGTCTTTATTATTATTGTTGTTGTTATCTTTGTCATTACGAGCTAAAGCAGAGAAAAGAGCAACACCGTTACAGAATCCTTCAAAAATTACATTACGGAATGATTGATGGCCTCTAATGCTTAAAAGAGAAATTTCTGTTCCAACTGAAATGGTAGCAAGTACGTTACATACAGCAGGTCGGTGTGGTCTAACTTCTTCTCTTTCTCTCTTTCTCGCGATGGTCACACTCTCTTTCACGATGATGGCATTCTCTAAAGTTATCACAGCATCCAAATGATCCAAACATAATCCTCATCACCCCCTTCACACTTATAATCTATGTAAGTTCGGCAGTCGGTGACTGGACAGATAATGGAAATTTTTCTAGGGGATTTTCTCATTTTAAATGACTAGATGGGTATTTAGTATGGAATGATGTTTAAAATAGGGGAAATATCACAAAAAAATGTAAAGACCACCGAAATGAATGAAATAGGTAGCCTTTACACTTTTTTACTTTTATATAAAACGATGATATATACAGGAAGAGCTAAGAGTAGTGGTGCAATGGATCGTGCAGTATGTTTTTCTGCTTCTAATTGTAACGCTTCTTCTTTAGGGAATTGTAACACTGATATGTTTGCAGCATCGCCAATAAAATATAGCAGTAGTACAGTTACTATGTAACTTAAAAGTGCGATAAAGCTTCCGTATGAACTCAATGAAAATCCCTCTCTTGTTATCTATTTGTTATTATTGTATCACAATTGTAACAAAAATACACGGTTATATTTCGATACTTTAACAAATTTCGACATAAAACGTCATATTTGTTTATGGGGATAGCATGAAAATTACGATTTCTCTATGTATAGATGTCGAATAATACATTGTAATATTACGGATGTGTGACAGAATAATAAAAAAACGAAGGTAATGAAATTACCTTCGTTTTTTTATTATTTCGCCCATTCACTCACTTGTTCTACGCTCATGCGCGGTGCAGGGTGACCTTTTAAAGTTGATTCACCAATTGTAATAAGCATAATTGGTACGTAACGAGATGAAACATTAAATTCTTCCATTAGTGCTTGTGGGTTGAAACCACCAATTGCGCAAGTATCCCAGCCAGTTGCTTTAGCAGCAAGCATAAGTTGCATTGCTGCTAAAGCAGCATTTGAAAAAGCAGCATCTCGTGGGTATTGCTCACGAGTATATGCAGATTCAATGTTTTTAGCTAAGCGCTCTTTTGCTTCTTCTTTCATAAACCCTTGTTCTACAATTGGGCCGTAAACAGGTTCAACATTTTTATATGCTTCTAAATCACCTAAAATAGCGACTACGGCAGAAGCATCAAGAATTTGTTGTTGGTTATAAGCAATTGGGTGTAATCGTTTTTGTACGTCTTCGCCTTGGAAAACAAGGAATTTCCAGTGTTGCAAGTTCCAAGCAGAAGGTGCTTGAGCAGCTGCTTTTAAAATTTCATGTAATTCTGTAGATGAAATTTCTTTTTCAGGGTTGAATGCACGTGTAGATGTGCGTTCATATAAAACGTTAAAAAAGTCACTGTTTGTCATTATATATCCTCCAAATTACATATCAGCTTAATTTAAAATACATGTAATATATTCTACTTACATTTTGTAAGTTATTGAATTTAAGAATATAATAACTTTATTTTAATTGTCAAGTTTTAAGTAATAAGGAGGGCATTCATACAAACGATACAATTCATATAATCATACACTAAAAAAGGAATTTCCAGAGTAGATAAGCGAAGATAACATTCTCAATTAGCTTGTTAATATGTATCCCTCACTAATCGGATTTTTTTGAGAACAATCTTTTATAAAATGATTGTGAGGAATTCAGCAAAACAAGATATATGAAGTGAGTGAAGACTAGTGATGAACATACTACATTTTTTATTAGAGAATACTGTTTTCCAAAATGTATTACAAGATCTTCAGTTGAATGTCCTTTATATAGAAGATGGATGTACACATCAACAAACGATAGAAAATGTCCATCCAAAATGTATGTTTATAGCAAATAGTTTTGAAGAAGGAGAACTATTGTTTCATAAGACTAAACCACATATTGTAATTATGTATGTAACAGATTTTTCTCAAATAAAATATATAAAGAATATGTATAATCCCCATAGTACATTCATTGTCATTTGGGATCAACAGATAACAAACGAGTTTACAGAGGTGCTTACGTTAGGAATACGTAATATTGTGATAGCCCCAGTAACTCCACAAGTAGTGTTAGAGGAAGTGAATAAGAGTTTGTATCAACTTTCTTTAGTACGGCAAGTAAGTTTGCAACAAGAACTACTTCAGACGATGTTTGATTTTCAAAATGATCTATTATTTATAGTAGAAGATGATGAGATTGTTGATTGTAATACGAATTTTTTAGAGTTTTTCGGATATGAAAATTTGTTTGCTTATCGTGAGCAACATTTAGTATTTGCTGAACATTTTATTAGAGAAAATGGATATTATTCAACGACTCATGATATAACATGGTTAGATGATACATTATCATATGATAGAAGAATTAAGATGTCCAATTATGAAGGGATCGTATCAACATTTTTATTACGTGCGACACCGTTGCCAGAAGATTTATCGAGATTTATTGTAAAGTGTACAGAGATTACAGAATTAGACGAAATCTATCAAGAGCAAGAAAGACTTGCTATGATAGATTCATTGACAGAGATTTATAATCGTTTGAAGTTCCAACAAATACTAGAGGTAGAGTGGGACAATGCAATACGTAACGATGAAAAATTAGCACTTATTTTATTTGATATAGATAATTTTAAAACAGTAAATGACACATATGGCCATGATTTTGGCGATTTAGCATTAATACAACTTGCAGATCTTATGAAATCTAAAGTTGAACATCAACATATATTTGCAAGGTGGGGAGGAGAGGAATTCATAATATTAGTGACAAATACGGTAGAAAAAGAAGCGTTTCAAGTTGCGGAATCATTGCGTTTTTTCATTGAAACAAAGCAATTCACTGGAATCTCAAAATTAACAGCGAGTTTTGGAGTTGCGTTACATGAGAAAGGGATTACTAAAGAAGAATTAATGCAAAGAGCGGATATTGCATTATATGAAGCAAAAAAAAATGGGAAAAATCAAGTATGTATATATAGGAAAGAAAAAATGTGATTTTTCGCAACAAATTGTTGCGATTTTTTTTTATTACCTGATAATAGAATATGGGGGACCATTTTAAATGAAATAATTACGGAGGAACAATATGATAAAAAAAATAATGGTTATGGCTTCACTGTCTGCTGTAGTTTGTGGCGGAGTATACTATTTTCTCTATAGTCCCGATCCAAAGGAACAAGCAGTATTAACAACAAAGGTAACGCCTGCTATTGAGTCAGAGGTACAGGATAATATAGAAAAAGTACAAAAAATTGATTATGCTAGTATAGCTCAAAAGTTAGATCAGTATTTAGTAGGAAAGCAATTTAATGGGACAGTTTTGGTGACAGATAAAGAGCATGTTATATTGAATAAAGGATATGGATATGCTGATGTTCAAAATAAAATAGAAAATACGCCTCAAACAAAATATCGTATTGGTTCTATTACGAAAACCGTTGTTGCTACATCCATTTTACAGTTACAAGAACAAGGGAAGTTAAATATCCAAGATAATGTAAATAAATACATTCCTTCATTTCCAGCAGATAAAAACATCACGTTATATCACTTATTAACGCATACATCTGGTTTACCGGAAAATGGGAAAGGAAAGGTTAATGTAGCTTCACGTATAAATTTAATAAATTGGATTGGAAGTCAAAAGTTAGATTTTCCACCAGGAACAGGTTGGAAGTATACGGATTATAATTATATGGTGCTCGCTTATATTATAGAAAATATAACGAAAAAGCCTTTAGGAGATTATATAAAAGAAAATATATTTACAAAGGCAGAGATGCATGAATCAGGTATGGGAAATATGGTACCTGGAGATAAAAACTTCACGAAGGGTTATGTGAAGAAAGATCAAGAACTTGTACCAGCGCAAAAATTAGGGATGGACTGGTTATATGGCTCTGGTGAGATGTATACGACAGTAGGAGATATGAAGAAATTAGATGAAGCGATTATAAATGGAAAGCTTCTTTCTGAACAAAGTATACAAGCGATGTTTACACCTTCTGCAGAGAGGAAATATGCATTTAGCTTTTACATATATCCTGATTTTTTCCATAATCATGGTGTATTATCTGGTTGGAATACGTTTAATAATTTCAATAAAGAAAAAGGAACGTTTGTTATTTTATTCTCAAATGTGAAGAATAGTTTGGATGATGATTTTAATAAGGAATTTCGGAAGATGGTAAATGATTTATTAGAACAAAGGGGATGAGAAGATGGAGAATAAAAATTTATCAATAGGTTTCATTGGTATTGGTGTGATGGGAAAAAGTATGGTTAACCATTTAATGCAAAGTGGTTATAAAGTATATGTATATAATAGAACGAAAGAAAAAGCGGATTCTTTAGTGCAAGAGGGTGCGACTTGGTGTGATACACCGAAAGCGTTAGTAAAGCAAGTTGATGTTGTTATGACGATGGTTGGTTATCCTCATGATGTAGAAGAAGTGTACTTTGGGATAGATGGAATTTTAGAACATGCAAATGAAGGTACGATAGCAATTGACTTTACAACATCTACACCAACATTGGCAAAACGTATTAATGAAGTTGCGAAAAGCAAGAATATATATACATTAGATGCACCAGTATCTGGAGGGGACATTGGCGCTAAAGAAGCTAGACTAGCAATTATGGTCGGTGGAGAGAACAGAATATATGATATTTGCTTACCTCTATTTGAAAAATTAGGAACAAATATTCAGTTGCAAGGCCCTGCTGGGAGTGGACAACATACAAAAATGTGCAATCAAATTGCAATTGCTTCTAACATGATAGGAGTATGTGAAGCGGTAGCGTATGCGAAAAAGGCTGGACTTAATGCAGATAAAGTATTAGAGAGTATTTCGACAGGAGCAGCAGGTAGCTGGTCATTAAGTAATTTAGCTCCTCGAATGTTAAAAGGAGATTTTGAACCTGGCTTTTATGTAAAGCATTTTATGAAAGATATGAAGATTGCTTTAGATGAAGCTGAAAAATTACAATTACCAGTACCGGGTCTAACCCTAGCGAAGGAATTGTATGAAGAGCTAATCGCAGATGGAAAAGAGAATAGCGGAACACAAGTATTATACAAAAAGTATATAAGGGGGTAAATGAAATGGATCTCCAAAAGTTTGACGAGATGATTGATGCTGTGCAACGAGCAACTTGTGTACAGATTAATGATAAGCAAAAAGAAGCTTTTAAACAAAAATACGATTTTGGACCAGATTTTGAATATGGAAGAGATGAGAAAGGGCATTATGTTATCCGAACCTCGAAAAAGATGTTAGAGGAAATGGAGTTTTATTTGGCATTGAAATATGATCGGGATGGAATTGCCCTTTATATGCATGCTGAGATTGAAGGGACATGTCATGTATCAGTTAGCTATAGTGAAGATGCACTTCATTTGCAAGAATTGTTTCAATTTCTAGAAGAAAATAAATAAAAAGTCCTCATTTGAGGACTTTTTATTTATTTAGGCAGACATAATATTTAAGTTGGATAATTTATAGGCTGGAAGCACGGCGGCATCGTTCAATTGGGAATGGAATAACTTGTGCAATGTGATTAGGACCCAACTGTTTCGCGCGAGCATGGCGTAGTATATAAAATGCGCACAGAATAGCAACAGGAATAGCACCATATAAACCAAAAAATAAAGCGCTTACACATGATGCAGCAAAACCTAAAACACCAACTTCTAATTCTTCCATAATAGCTCCTAAAATGACAGGAATAGCTCCGCATATAACTCCTAGTATAAGTGCGATAAGTAAACTCATGATTATCCCCCTCTGTTTGCAATATTCTTTTCCTTCTTATTAGTTGTAGTATATCACACATAAAACAGAATTTTCAGAAAAAATCAAAAAAAGTTCAACAAATGTTCAAAAAGTATTCCGAAATGTACTTGATAAAGTGGAATTATGATTCGAGATATTTGATTTAAACAAACGAAAGGGACAAATCATTTTAGTAAATAAAAAATCAGGCTTACTTCAATGTTATGAAATAAGCCTGTTCCATAGGAGGATGTATATATGTAGAGTGAATAAAAGGTTGGAAAAGGGGTTCCAATTTCTTTTATTCAACTAGCTACCTTAATAAATTGGAACCCAACCTTCTGTTGTAACAAAAATACGAATAGCTACAACTTGGCGATCATTTTGTAAGGTAAAATAGTGTCTTGCATTTTCAGGTACAGATATAAGATCACCAGGCTCAAGTTCAACGTCAAAGAATCGACCATTTTTTCCTTCAATAGCGAAGATGCCATGACCGCTGACAATAAAGCGAACTTCATCGTCAGTATGATGGTGCTCTTTTTGGAAATTAATTAATAACTCGTCAAGGTTAGGTATGCTATTTGAAAGTGAAATCACATCATATGCTTTATAACCTCTGCGCTCTGAAACATCAGCAATTTCTTTTGAAAACAACGTTAATATTTCAGCTTTGTTTTCATCTGTTAAGGAGTAATTTTCTTTTAAATGAGTAGGAAGTTTAGAAATATTCCATTTCTCATATAAAACATCTTCTCCTTGTAGAAAGTTTGATACTTCTACTTCATTTTCAATACGAGTATTTTCCTCATGAATACGAATTTGCGCCATTAGAAACGCCTCCTTGAATTGATAATAATTTTATATGAAATTGGAATAAAAACTCATAAGCTTCTAATCTTTTTTTTGCATCAAAGCTATCACGGCCCCATACGGTAATGCCATGGTTTCGAATTAATACTGCTCCGGAATCTCCTTGTATATGCTTTCGAAATTTCTCTCCAAGCGTTGGGATATGAGCATCATTTTCGATAATAGGAATGTTAATCGTTGCACCTTCTTCCCAAATATCAAGAGCTTTAATAATTTCTTGATTTTGAAGGGTGACTTTATCGCTATACAAATTTGTGATGACATTATTATCAGTTGTATGAACATGAAGTACGCACCCGGCATTCGTGCTGTTATAAATATGTGTATGCAATATTGTTTCTGCTGAAGGGCTTAACTCAGTTTCTAAAACGGGAACTCCTTGATGATTTACTAATAGAAAATCATCTGGAGTGGTTTTTGTTTTATCTTTGCCACTTGCTGTAATAAGAAAAGTAAGGGGATCATGACTGACTTTTATAGAAATATTTCCACTTGTTGCTGGAAACCAATTCCGAGTTGTTAATTCTTTTTTTATTTCACTTAAGTCATACCATTGACGAAAAAGTTGTTTCATGATTTCACCTCCAACAAATGTTGTAATTCGACTTGAATATCGTGAAATGTGTTAAAGGATGTATAAGCAATATGATTTTCTTCACATTTTGTAATAAGGAAGTCACGGGCAAATACTTTATCTGCTTGTTTTGCTGCTTGTAAATCAGTAATGGAATCTCCTATCACAATATGAAAATCATCTTTAGAGCTTAGTTTACGAATTAATGATGATTTACAGAGACCACAACTATGCTGACATTGCTCGTCACAAGGGTGTGGCCATTTAACTTCAACAAATTCTCCTGAAAAGTCAGTTGCATTACAATAAATTTGTTCTTTAGGGATTATTTCTTGTAAGAGTGGATAGACGAAGAAATCCATTCCACCTGATATAACGTAAAAGGAAATGTTATTTTCATTAATAAATTGTATGAATTCATGAAAACCTGTACGGATTTCAGCAGTTTCTTGTAAAAACTGAATAATATCATCGTGTAGATTAATAGGTATTAATCGAAATAATTGAGAAACACCTTCTTGAATAGAAAGTTCTTGCGATAAAATTCTTTGCTTTATTTCCTCTGCTTCTGGTGGTGCGAATTTTTCCATAATGGACATAATGTTATCGTTATTTGTAATCGTACCATCGAAATCACAAAACACTTGAATACTCATAATTTCACCTCATGAGAGGGATTGCCCCATATTTGTAGTGCGCTATGCAAATTTATGTCATCTACTTCATGGAGTAGTTTACCTTGCAAAGTAGCATCAATTGCATTACGGAAAGCTTTTCCACCACCTTGCGCCCCATACGGATGCCCATGTATGCCGCCGCCCGCATTAATAACAACATCTTTACCGAAATCTCGTAGAATAAAGGGAACGAAACCAGGATGAATGCCAGCAGATGGGACAGAGAAACTTTTTTTGAAAAATGCATCGTCTTCAGTTAAATAGTTTGAAATGTTGAGAGCATCTTCCTTTTCTAACGCAACACTTCCGTATGGAGACGGGAATAAAGAAAAATCAGCACCAGCATAACGTAGTAGCTTTCCAAGTAATAATGGAGATGAGACCCCATATAGCTTGGATGCTGAATAAGCACCACTTACAGCAGGGTGTGCCATAATAGGAACTGGGATTTCATCATCTTCTGCAAGTGATTGTAGTACATCTAGTCCGTAAGCAAATACATTAAATAATAGAATATCAGCACCAGCTTGCACTGCGCGTTTCGCATTTTCTTTTAAATCAAAAGTTCGTCCTGTTAAATTTACGGCATATAACGTTTTATGTCCGTATGTTTCATATACGGATTGTAAAACTTCTTTTCCAGATACAATGCGTTTCGTAAGTGGTGTTAATGTATTCTCAAATAATATTTCATCATCTTTTACTATATCTACACCACCAATTGCTTGATCACGTAATTGCGTTTTTAAATACCCAATATTTCGTCCAATCATTCCTTTAAAAATACTCATTAAAAGGGGACGCTCATGCACTTGTAAAAGATTTCGAATACCATCTATCCCGAACTTTGGACCAGGGAAATACTTTTTTAACTCGTCTGAAAATGTTAAGTCAATTAATTTCACTTCGCCATCAAGTGATAGCTTTCCGAATGTAGTTGTTAAAATTGCTGGTAAGTCTGGACTGAAGTTTAATAACGGATATTCGATTTTAATAATCCCGCGTTTAACTTTTTTACGTAAATACGAATTGGTATGTTCTTGTTCAGCTAACTCCTCAACATGAATGACGTTGCCTTTATGCTGTTTTAATTGTTCTTGCAATAAGTGTGGCAAATGAGTCCAAGAGCCAATTGTTAAACCGAGTGCAATTTGCTCGGCCTTTTTTTCTAAGTTATGTGAATCATCATGGATTAAATACGTTGCTATAATTCCGCTCATTGTTAAAACCTCCTAGTTAAATAAAAAAACCTCTCAGCTAAGGAGAGGTTTTTTTACAACCAGCTCCTTATCTGTCAGCATAACGCTGCGAGAATTAGCACCGTGTCTACAATTGTAGATCGGTTGCCGGGTTTCGTCGGGCTCGTCCCTCCACCTGCTCTTGATAAGAAGTATTTAGAAATGTTTAAATTTTTAAGATAACTGAATTTTGTCAGATATTTTTCATGTTGTCAATTACTTTTTGAAAAAATTTAATTTATCAATTCGATTAATGGCTTCTCGTAATCTATCTTCTGTATGTAAGAGGCCAACACGAACATACCCTTCGCCATGTTCACCAAATCCAACACCAGGAGCAACTGCAACGTGTGCTTTTTCTAGTAAAATATTAGAAAATTGCTCAGATGTATAACCTTCTGGTACAGGAAGCCATGCAAAGAATGATCCGGTTGGAATGTCCACATTCCAACCAATTGAGTGACAAGCTGAAATAAGAGAGTTTCTACGAGATTCGTAACTATTTACAAGGTCTACGACGCAAGACTGTGAACTTAATAGTGCTTCACGGGCAGCATCTTGAACTGCACCAAAAATACTAACATACATATGATCTTGTAATAAGTTAATTGTTTCAATCACACTTTCATTCCCCACAGCAAAAGCGATGCGCCATCCAGCCATATTGAAAGTTTTCGATAGAGTGTAAATTTCAATACCTGTATCTTTAGCGCCGTCTGCTTGCAAGAAACTAACAGGTTTTTGACCATCGAATCCAATCGCACCGTAAGCGAAATCATGAACGACTAATATATTATGTTCATTAGCAAAATGAATCGTTTCATCAAAGAAATCTTTTGATGCAGTAGCACCAGTAGGATTGTTTGGGTAATTTAAAAACATTAACTTTGCTTTCTTGGCAATAGAGTCATCAATTTTTGTATAATCTGGTAAAAATTTATTTTCTGCAATAAGCGGCATTGTTTCAAAGTGCGCTTTTGCTAAAGCAACTCCAGATAAATAATCTGGATAGCCTGGATCTGGAACGAGAATGGTATCGCCAGGGTTTGTAAAACAAATTGGTAATTCTACTAATCCGGCCTTTCCGCCAAACAAAATAGCAACTTCTGTTTTGGGATTTAATTCTACGCCGTATTCACGTTGATAGAATGTTGCCACAGCTTCTTTTAAACTTTCATGTCCGCGAAATGGCGGATATTTATGATGAATGGCCTTTTCAGCAGCGTCTTGTAAAGCTTTTACGATATGCTGCGGTGTAGGTTGATCTGGATTACCTTGTCCTAGATTAATAACATCATGACCAGCTGCAACGACTTTGTTAACTTTTGCAACAAGTGAAGCGAAAAATTGTGTCGGCAATGATGTTACTACTTCGGAAGGTTGAAATAATTTCATACTTTCCACCTCTTTTGAAAGTTGTTACAATTCTAGTGACAAATGATATAATCTTTCCAGTATTTTGTAAAGAAAAAATTAAGAATGGAGCGGACAAAATGAAAGTCGCATGTATTCAAATGGATATTATCTTTGGAGATGTAGAAAAAAATATTGAGAATGCTAAAAATAAAATAAGCGAAGCGATGAAGGAAAGACCAGATGTTATCGTCTTACCAGAATTATGGACAACAGGATATGATTTAACAAGACTTTCTGAAATTGCAGATAGGGATGGATTGGAAACGAAAGAAAAATTGAAAGAATGGTCGAAACAATATGGTGTACATATTGTTGGTGGCTCCATAGCGAAGCAAACAGAGCAAGGTGTTACAAATACGATGTATGTTGTAAGCCGCGAAGGACAGCTAGTAAATGAATATAGTAAAGTACATTTATTTCAGCTTATGGATGAACATAAATATTTAATAGCTGGAAATGAGACAGGGGAATTTAAGCTAGATAATGTAGAGTGCGCTGGCACAATTTGTTATGATATTCGTTTTCCGGAGTGGATGCGTGTTCATACTGCTAAAGGTGCTAACGTTTTATTTGTTGTAGCAGAATGGCCATTAGTACGTTTAGCGCATTGGCGTTTGCTTTTACAGGCGAGAGCAGTTGAAAACCAGTGTTATGTTGTAGCATGTAATAGAGCCGGAAAGGATCCGAATAATGAGTTTGCAGGTCATTCTTTAATTGTGGATCCTTGGGGAGAAGTTGTGGTGGAGGCAGATGAAGAGGAATCTATTTTATTTGGAGAGCTGCAATTAGAAAAAATTAAAGAAGTTCGTAAAGGAATTCCAGTTTTTACAGATCGCCGCCCAGAATTATATAATTAAAATATTGACAAGTGATTTTTATTCTTGGTATATTCTTCAACATAAAGTTAAAAATTCAAAAAATTATACAACTCTTATCAAGAGCAGGTGGAGGGATTTGGCCCGATGAAGCCCAGCAACCGACCGTAATACCATTGTGAAATGGGGCGTTTATTACGCCAAAAGGCACGGTGCTAATTCCAGCAGAAAGTAAACTTTCTGGCAGATAAGAGGGGAGAAGATAAACTTCAAACCTCTTTCTTCGTGGAAAGAGGTTTTTCTGCGTTAGAAAAACCTCTGAATTAAAAGGGGGAGAAGACGATGGGATATTATTCATTAACAGAAATAACAGCTGTACAATATGCGAAAGAACATGGCTATTTTGAAAAGAAAGCAAATGTAGTTTGCCATGAAATTGGAGATGGAAACTTAAATTACGTGTTCAAATTAGATGATGGAGAGAAGTCGATTATAATAAAACAAGCTCTTCCGTATGCAAAAGTAGTTGGTGAGAGTTGGCCGTTGTCAATAAAAAGAGCAACGATTGAAAGTAAGGCATTACAAATTTTTGCGAAGTATGTCCCGGATTATGTCCCGGTAGTGTACAGTCATGATGAAGAGCTAGCCGTAACAGTAATAGAAGACTTATCAAGGCTAACGATTACAAGAAAAGGATTAATAGACGGAGAAGAGTATCCTCTTTTATCCCAGCATATTGGTCGCTTTCTAGCACATGTTTTATTTTATACTTCAGATTTCGGCGTACGTTCAGAAGAGAAAAGAGTGTTAGATAGTGAATTTGTTAATCCAGATCTTAGTAAAATCACAGAAGATTTAGTGTTTACAGATCCGTTTGGACATTACGATACGAATAATTATGAGCCAGATCTACAGCTAGTGGTTGATGAACTGTGGAGTGACAAAAATTTAAAATTAAAAGTAGCACAATATAAATATAAATTTTTAACGAGAAAAGAAGCGCTTATTCATGGTGATTTACATACTGGTAGCATTTTTTCATCACCTTCTGAAACGAAAGTGATTGATCCAGAATTTGCAACGTACGGTCCATTTGGATTTGATATCGGTCAATTTATTGCAAATCTATTATTAAATGCTTTATCTAGAGAAGAAGAAAAGAGAAGTGTACTATTTTTCCATATAGAAAAGACATGGAGTTATTTTGTAGAAACTTTTACGAAGTTATGGATTGGAGAAGGTGTAGAAGCATATACGAAAGAAAAACAATGGTTACCAATTATTTTGCAAAATATCTTTACTGATGCCGTCGGGTTTGCCGGATGTGAACTGATTCGTAGAACAATTGGCTTAGCTCATGTAGCAGATTTAGATGGAATAGCAAATAAAGAAAAAAGAATTCAAGCTAAGAAGCAAGCGCTGTACTTAGGAAAAGAACTAATAAAATATGAATCTAAGTGTGCTGATATTCAACTGTTTCGAATATTATTTCAACAGACAGTTTCAGGAGGCATAAAAGCATGAGTACAATTGTAACTGTTCCGAGGTCTGTAAGTTGGAAAGGTGATGCAATTGCGGTATTAAATCAAACAAAGCTGCCTCATAGTACAGAATACAAAACGTTAACGACTATTGAAGAGGTATGGAAAAGTATCATTATGTTAGAAGTACGCGGAGCACCTGCAATTGGAATTGTAGCTGCGTTTGGTTTGGCGCTTGCGACAAAGAAATACGATGCTACAAATATCGATGAATTTCAAAAGAAGTTTAATAGAGATTGTAACTATTTAGGGACATCACGTCCGACGGCAGTCAATTTATTTTGGGCAATTGATCGCATGAGAGAAGCTATACGAGGGATTTCTACAATAAAAGAAGCACAAAAAATATTAGAAGAGGAAGCACTTCGTATTCAGCAAGAGGATGAAGTGGTGTGCCGAAGTATTGGAGAACATGCTTTAACATGTTTTAAAGACGGTGATAAAATTTTAACAATTTGTAACGCTGGAAGTATTGCAACTGCTAGATATGGAACAGCATTAGCCCCATTTTATATTGGGAAAGAGAAAGGTGTGCGTTTACATGCGTATGCGTGTGAAACGAGACCAGTTTTACAAGGTGGACGCTTAACAACTTGGGAGTTGAAGCAAGCGGGCATTGATGTGACGCTTATTACAGATAATACAGCAGCTCATGCAATTCGTACGAAAGAAATTGATGCGATTATCGTAGGGGCAGATCGAATTGTTGCAAATGGAGATACGGCAAATAAAATTGGAACAATGAATTTAGCTATATTAGCAAAGTATTTCGGTATCCCATTTTACGTTGCAGCACCGTTATCTACATTTGATACTAAGAAACAAACAGGTGCTGAAATTGTCATTGAAGAAAGAGATGAAACAGAAGTTACGAAAATTTTTGGGAAACAAGTGGCGCCACTTGGAACGCCTGTATTTAACCCTGCATTTGACGTAACACCGCATGAATTAATTACAGGAATTATAACTGAGGAAGGTATTTTACGTGGAGATTATAAGCAAGAAATTACATCATTATTTGAAAAAACAAGCTAATCACAAATAGCTTGTTTTTTTTATGCCTAAGATTCTCTTTTCCTCTTATTTATGTAATGAAGGGAGGAGAGAAAGATGGAAGAGTGGATCAGGATGATAGGTAATGTGGGCTTTCCAATTGTTGTAACATTATATTTACTCCATCGGATTGAAAGTAAATTAGATGGGATAACTGTTGCAATAGAAAAACTGCCACAGCAATTACTAAAGTACGACGATCCTCGTAATAAAAAATAAAGTTTGCTCTTCGTGAGCAAACTTTATTTTTTTATTGAGCAGTATAACCACCATCGATAACAACAGCTTGACCAGTTATCCCTTTTGCTTTTTCGCTCGCTAAAAACATCGCATAATCAGCAATTTCTTGTACTTGTAATAAGCGCTTTTGTGGTACAAGTGGATAAATAACATCTTCTAAAACATTTTCAAGTGGTACATTTCGTGTAGTAGCTAAATCCTCTAGTTGATTGCGTACAAGAGGGGTATCGACATAACCAGGACAAAGGGCATTTACAGTAATACCATGGATAGCACCTTCTAAAGCGGCAACTTTTGTTAATCCAATTACGCCATGTTTTGCGCTATTGTAGGCAGCTTTTCCAGCGAATCCGACAAGGCCGTTAATAGAAGCGACGTTAATAATCCGGCCGTATTTTTGTTTTTTCATAATAGGAAAAGCGTGTTTGATGGCGATAAATGGAGCGATTTGCATAATTTTAATAAGAAGTTCGAATTTCTCAGTTGGAAAGTCTTCAATCGGTGAAACATGTTGCATTCCTGCATTGTTAATTAATACATCTAGTGAACCGAAATGACTAACTGTTTGAGAAAGCGCTGCTGTAATTTCTTCTTCAGATGTAACGTCACATTTTAAACCGATAGCTTGAAAGCCTTCTTTTTGTAATTGTTCAGCAGCTTCTTTCGCACGATCTTCAAGGCGATCAGTAATAACAACTTTTGCGCCTTCTTTTGCAAAAGCGTTCCCCATTTCATATCCAATACCACTAGCAGCACCTGTTAAAAAGACAACTCGATTTGTAACCATGATGAAAAACACTCCTTCATAATAAAAGTTCTCTTATTGCTCTATTTAGAGGGGGAACTACGAAATTCCTGCAAACATTTGGAAAAAAACCGTTAGCTATCTTGTTTTGCAAAATAGTCTCTGTTATACTATTTTGTAAAGCAAGATACTTACGCTTATCTATCTTGTAAAACAAGATAGTGGGAGGATTTGAATTATGTCGACAAGTCAAATGCTGAAAGGGATTTTAGAAGGATGCTTACTTGCTATTATTTCTGAAGGTGAAATATACGGTTATGAAATGAGTGAAAAGCTAGCAAAGTATGGTTTTACAATGGCGAGTGAGGGGAGTATTTATCCGTTGTTAATACGAATGCAAAAAGAGGGGCTAATATCAAGTGTAATGAAGGAATCTCCATCTGGTCCGAAACGGAAGTATTATACGTTAACAGAAAAGGGAGAAGATGAACTAGATGAATTTATGGGTCGCTGGGAAGCGATGCAAAGTAGTGTAGAACGTCTACTTGAAGGGAAGGGAAGGAGAAAATAATGCTATCAAGTGAAGCGCAAAAGTTTTTGTTAGATATGAGATTATTTTTGACCGCAAAGAGTGTGAAAGAAAGCGATATGGAAAGCTTTTTAGAAGATGCAGAGTTGCATTTAATAGAAGGTGAGAGTGACGGGAAAAGTGTAGAAGAAATTTTTGGAAGCTCGCCGAAAGAATATGCCAATGAACTTGTAAAAGTGATGGAAAGAGATAGACAGGAAACGTGGAAGCAAATTGGGTTTACGGTAATGAATATCGTTTCGTTTTGGATTATTGCTTCTATTTTAATAGTGAATAATGGAATTTTACAGATTTCACTTATTCAGTGCATTGGTTATAGTTTCACATTGATTTTAGCTGTAATGGGTCCCAATTTCTTGCTTCGTAAAATGACTTTTGTAACAAGTTTTACAAAAACATGGTTTTCTATGTGGTTTTTAGTCATGATTGCTCCAATGTTTTTATTAGGAGCGGTTACGATATTAGACGTGATATATCCTACAAAAATGATTACATTCACCCAAATGCAAAGTTATATATCAG